>JAPORK010000162.1 GCA_026710285.1 Endozoicomonadaceae bacterium
CTAATGGTTTACGAGAAACCTTAGACAACCAGGGTTATGAAACGATACTGGAACAACAGGATGGCTGGCGAGTACATTTTACTTATCCGCCAGGAACACACCGGTTACAGTCTGTTAGTGATGATACAGGGCACAAGATCACACTGCTATATGAAAAAGACTATTTAAAAACCGCATTAATCGTTGCAGAAAGGGCAGATCAGTAATGTGAAGTAAGTCACGATATGGTTTTTTATATACTCATTCGATTTAAAAATACCGGGATCTGATTTTTCATAAACGACGGTCATTAAGAGTTATATAAAAATAAGGTCCGGTAATTTAAAGATAAAAACCTGAAATTTAGATAATACTGCTCTGAACAGTATTACTTTTCTAAATTTTCAGGTGTGACATCCCGGGTACCCCATTCTGAAACAATCATGTCCGTTATTGATGACGCAAGCATTTGCTGCACTTCTTGCGTTATATGGGCTGAATCATGATAAATATATTGGGCTGTTGAATCATAGGGCACAGGTTTATTAAAAAACCCATCACGATAAAGATCTTCAGGAAGGGATGGTTTATCTACTGTATAACCCTGTTCTTTTGCCATTTCTGTAATCATATTCAGATTTGATTTGGCATCAAAAAGTACTGTTTTTACCTCAGAAAATTCTTGTTGTAATCTTGTCAATAAATTCTGCAACATTGCATTATGCAGATTTATGATTTCAGTCACTTCATATCTTTCCTGCTGAGAAACATCTTGATAGCTCGGTACTTGCACCAGATCAGCAACGTTTGAAACAACAATATTTTTGACGCCATTAGCTATCAACCTTCTGAGCTGTTCTTCACATTGCCTGATTATTTCAGGTACTTCTTTACGCGTTTGCCCGAACAGTTTATAATCGTTTGGACCCAGCATAGTAAAAACTATATCGTTAGGTTTTCTTTCTCCTGCCAGATATTTACTAACTTGTTTTTTCAGATTTCCACAAATACCAAGTTTTTGTACCCATGCTTTGAGTTCTCCTAAAACGATCCCACCCTTTGAAAGATTGATTACTTTAAAATCCTTTGCTGATTCTTTGCTCATATATTTCTGAAGATAACCACGTGATCCAATAAAATCGGACCAGACATAGCCGTTACAAAAGCGACCGTCGTAGTAACCTTTTCCTGATAAAAAATAACCATAGAATTGTTTATTCATCATTCCAACATCTGAAAGGCTGTCACCCATAATAACTAAATTGCCCATATGATTTAAAGGCTGTTTATTCGAATCAAAACCAGATTTTTGCGCATTTTTCAATGCTTCAAACCTTTGCGCATAACATATTGCTAAAGGAAATAATCGTTTTTTTATTATGCCATTATCATCTGTTCTGAGAACTGGAATACGCTCAGTTTTTCCTGTTTCTTCATTTTTTAAAAGCAAGCAACCATCATGAAAAGTTCCCTTAGCTTCATTACCATTCATGTATATTAATCGCCCATTCTCTCCTTCAGGTTGCCAGATTTTATCAGATATTTTGCTGTTAAACGTTCCGCAATATGTGAAATCGCTTGTAATTAACTTACCTTCCAGTTTATTGGTTTCGCTATTTAATTTTGCGCTAAATGTGGCATTATTCGAAGAATTAAGCTGACCATCAATGCTCAAAAGTTTACCATCTTGGAAAAACGTATTCAGTCTTATACCATAATTTCTGAAAAAAAGTTTTCCCTCACCATCATATTGACCATTGACAATTTTTCCTGAGTATCTGATATTTTCATTATTTTCGTAAGGTTCACTCTGTACCACACCATCTGGTTTCTTTGTTGCAACAATCAACGTAGTTTTGTTTGAATTTTTCAACAATGTAAAAGGATTAAGCTTTTTAAAAAAACCGAACAAAAGTTTTAGTTTGTTGATGCCTCCATTTATTAATGTTTTTATAAAACTGATTAGGTTTTTACTCGTACTCACATTATCATCGATATTTTTATTTTGTACATTATTGTTTTTATACATATCAGTATGTTCTGCACTTTTTATTAAATCAAACATAATAATTACCCCTCGTTGTAATAAGTAAAAATGCTTTTTCTATGACATGTAATATTTATTAAGTGACAGATATTCAGAATCATTGTACTTCCAGGTATCCAAAAATTATCTCTTACAATACATTGACATCCTCCTCTCCCTAAAGAAAGGGGATTCCTCCTGCGAGACGCTCATGCCCGAGCGCAAGAATGTTTCTGGCAGCATTAA
>JAPORK010000526.1 GCA_026710285.1 Endozoicomonadaceae bacterium
CATAAGGACTATAAATATTACGTTGATTTAATTTATATTGTGCAGAACAGTTTTTTTCTTTATTAAGAACACCCACTACATCTCCTTTGTAATTGGTTTCATTGTATGTCTTAATAACATTGTCGATGGTTTTAATAATACTTAAATAGCCGACCAAATGTGTGTTTTGTCCGGGAGAACTAATTTTTTCAGCAATCAGTTTACTGCCCCGATAAAACAGATAACGAACACCATTAGTGCTTACTGTTTTTACTGTTTTACCATTACTGTCGTAACTATAATAACTACGCTGACCATCAGTTTTATTTATCTGTATAATTTGATTAAAAGCATTGTAAAACAGATGATTTTCTTCTCCGTCGGTTGTCATATTGCCCATTACATCATAATTAAAATGATACGTTACAGCTACCTGATGATTCCATTTTGTACTTATTTGCTGAAGGCGTAACGGAACTTGCGGATTAGAGTAATCGTAATCCATTTCTTTATCAATTGTTTTGTTGACAGATAAATCTTGTAATGTTTCCCTAACACTGGCAAGACGGTTCAGTGGTGTAAAAGTATAATCCTGTCGGGTAATAATCGGAGCACGGGTTAAAACGGAACCTGAAAAATGCGTATCTCTGGGGCATAATGGTAATCCGTCAGGACCTTTACAGGTCATACTGATTAAATTATTCAGTGCATCATAGTGATAATCTAAATGTGCATATTGATATTGATCAGTTTTCTGTATGAGTGTTGTAATATTATCATTAGCATCATAGCGAAAATATTCATCATGTAAACGACGACTATTCAGTGTATCATCCATCTCCAGTAAATGACCAAAAGTATCATAGTGAAGATTACGTTCCATGCCACTTCCATAATATAAAGCTTTAATACGGGAAAAATCATCATAGACGGAGGAAGCTACAGTTTCTGCTTTACCATTTAATGGCTGATAAAGCATTTTTTCTACACGTCCCTGTGAATCATAAACGGTTTGGGTCTGGTTGCCGGTAACATCTGTGACACTGGTAATACGTCGGTTTATATCATATTCCCAGCTTAGCTTATAATCCGCATAACCATTTTTTCCTGAATGAATCAGTTTCCGTATTGATCCATCAGCATCATAAAGAAAATTTGTTGTACCGGTTATCCCGGTTTTTTTTGTAAGCAGTCTAGTAACCGGATCATAATTAAGCTGCAGTTGCAATTTTCCATCTAATGATTGAGCTACAGGTAGACCCAATACATTATATTGTAAAGAGATAGTGTGACCTGCTGGATTTGTTACACTGAGTAGTTGACCATTTTCATTATAAGCAAAAATTGAGCGATGACTGTCTTCTCCTGCATTCCATATTAACTCACCAGCATTATTGTATTCTGCTGAAGATAAAAGATAATGACCGCCTGATACAGGATATGCCCAAGACTGAATATGATGACCTGAAAGATCATAAATGTTATGTAATCTGTCACCTTTTGGATCAGTAATATCGGTTACAGCACCGAGCCCATCATAACGTGTCGTTATGATATGTCCCAGCGGATCAGAGGTTTTTACGGTACGACCAAAAGCATCATAAGTGGTAGCAGAGACTTTAATTTTCTGATGTTTTAGTCTGTTAGAAGACAAATGACATAAGCTATAAGCTGCAGGAGGTGGTTGCTCTGGAGCTGGAAGAAGTATACTCATTACCGGTTGGTATAGTATATTGGCATGAACTACAGAGATGGCAGAATATTTTCCTGTACTGCTTTTTTCGTAGTGAACCACACAGCGATCAGCGTCATCATATTCAGTTATCATTTCTCTGTTATCTGACAGATGAGTTCTGATCACTCTACCGGAAACATCGTAATACTGTCTGGTTGTGAGTTCATGTATTATATCAGGTTTTTTTATTATGTAAGCATGCTCTGTCAGAATACGCCCATAGTGATCATAGCTGATTTTCTTAACTGGAAACCAACGGTTAGATTGTGGTTTTCCTGTTGCAGCAATAGCCTGATTAAAGTGCATGAGGACACGCCCTGCACCATCAAAGATGGTTTTTTGTTGTAAATGATTTGGAGATGTAATGAGCACCTGATTGAGTGCAGGTGATACGGTATATGTATAATAGTTACTGACTGCAAAAGGTGTTCCCACAGCATCATCTGTCTGAATTAATCGCCCCATAAAATCATAGTGATAGCGGGTAATATTCAGTCCGGTCGCATCAGCTGTTTGTAATGTCTGATTAGTAAACAG
>JAPORK010000057.1 GCA_026710285.1 Endozoicomonadaceae bacterium
ATGAGTACCGGGCACATAGCTGAAATGGACACTCCATCCATCCTGTTGTTCCAAACACACTTCATAGCCTTCATGGTTAAGTGTTTCCCGCAAGCCATTGGCATAAGTAATCACAAAATGTGTACTGACATCTCCCTGAATGAACATATCATGCAGTTTATGATACAACGGCCACCAGTGACCATCAGGCTGCTTTTTTAAATAAAAGTTTTGTCCAAACGATGTCGTTAGTTGATGTGTAACCGGATTGAAATGGGTTAGATTCCAGCTCCAGCCTCTTCCCAGTCCATCGGGATTTGCTAAAGCACTACTACTATAATTAACTTCCAGATTAATATCAGGACCATGTCCTAAATTGCTGAGCATACTGCCGGTTTTTACATAAGCACCGAGAATACCTGTACGTGGATCAACAATGGTTCCCCAGGCTTTTTTAAAATTAAATGCGTTTGACCATGGTGCCTGTTCACCAGTACCCGAAGAATTAATTAATTGCTTTTTTTCTGTACCTGGAAAAAATTTATTATAATCTTTATCTGTTGTTTTATTATAAATATTGTCCAGGTGATAAAAATAATTATCTTTATTGACTAATTTATTTTTTTGTGTATTAAATACAGCACAAAATAAACTTTCTTTGTAACACAATAATTTACAAATTAATATTAAAAAAAGAGATAAATATTTTATTTTATATTTAATTAACATTTCTATATCATTTAATTCATCATGTGAATACACAGAGCTTTTAAATAACGATGAAACAAAGATAATAATTTGCTGTTAAAGATAGATTTTTTGCCTTTATTATAAACACAACGCTTTTAGTATTAGAAAAAGATAAAAAATTATAACCCTTCATTTCATTCTCCTCGTTTATTATATAATTCCAAAATAACCAATAAAACCGAACCTGTAACCGAAAGAAGAATTTTTAAATATTTTTGTAGCAAGATCATGAGTAGTTACCTGTCTTATGCTCAAATTATCACTATCTGCATAAAATTCATAAGCTCTCCATACTTTGCTCCCTCTGGTACCATCACCAGAGGATAAATTCTCTAACATGATCATATGGTCACGTCCCTGAATCAGTGCATATTTATAAATAGAAAAAATATTGTTTAACCTCATAGAATTATAGTGTCCAACATTAAATGTGGGACCCTGGTTACTGTTTGAACGCCTTGTTCTGGCATCATCTAATACCTGAGCTAAAGCTCTAATATATTCATGTTCTTGTGAAAAAGAGCCGCTATAATCAATATATTTTTCCCGCACAGATAAAAAATTGTCCAACTTTACTATATAAAGATTTTTTCTTGCTACGTGATATGCCAATAAAATACAGCCGGTATCACACTTTATGTTGTCATGAAATGCTGAATTGCGTAATGACGCCCATGTGTCCACAACATTTTGTAAGTCATCAAGCTTTAACTGTCCGTAGAGCTTATCATAAAAAAGACAGGATGAGTTATCAAACACTTCTCGTGCTGTCATAGGAACATAAATAAGAGGAGGCATGAGTTTTGATTGCACAGACATTGATGCAGAACTACCAGAGGCTGTTGCTGAAATATTTCCCCCGGACTCTTCAAGATTTTTCGCTCCTGACGGAAGCATCTTAGGAATTTCACACCCAAAAACTTCTTCTGATTCACTGGTAACAGCAAAAGGCAATAATCCACCCATTCCGGCTGCAATTGAAACTGCCATCTCTGCTACGCCTATAATATTACCTGCAACATTAAGCCCTTTATTTGCAGGTATTGCTGCTGCCACAACAGGGATACTACCGATAGCAGCCGTACCAGCTACAACATCTACCAGAGCAGCTACTCCTGCACCTGCAGCAGCGGCTCCCAGCGTGACAACGGTACATCCTGCCTGTATAACTGCTGCTGTAATATTAGCCCAGCGCTGGTGTAACGCACTCAAACCCATTGTACTGATATAACTTGTCCATTTAAAAATCTCTCCCAGCCATCTGGGGCTGTTTCCGGACGGATCAGTATTCATTATCGGATTGTTACTTCCAAAAGTATAACCATCACCTGCAGGATCTTCACTGAGAAAATAACGCTGAGCCGGATTATACGTCCGGTTACCGTTACCTAAAAATTGCCATCCTGTAGCAGGATCTGTTCGCTCACCATCGAATTCCTGTAAAGTTTGCTGGTACAAAGGGAGGCTCTTCGTCGTTTTATGCCACACCATACCATAGGGACTGTAAATATTACGTTGCTG
>JAPORK010000548.1 GCA_026710285.1 Endozoicomonadaceae bacterium
ATTCAATTTTCTACTTGTCTGGAAAAATGCTTTGCCACCTTTCAGAACAATAGAATCATAATACCATGACTGATACCAGAAGTTAAATAGTGCTTGTTTTGATATATTTATACTTTGAAAAAATGAGTTTTGTATATAACTTAGTGGTTTTCTGATAACTGTTGATGGTTCTTAATACTTTTGAGACTGGTTAGGAAAAATAACAACAAAAGATGTGGTTTTATGATTAGAGTACGCATTAATAAGTTTAACTGAAGAGCACCCGGAACAAAGACTTATGCATGAAGCATCTGCCATTAAGGCACTTTCTGATGACTGGAAGCGAGCAGGTATACATGAAGGTGATACTGTTCTTATACAGAGCGATATAACCCGAACCATGCTGAGATTAATTAAAAGAGGTTTTAAGGCAACCCCACAAAATATCCTTGATAGCTTTTTAAATACAGTCACACAGAATGGAACTTTAATTTTTCCTTTGTTTAACTTTTCTTTCCCTGTCACTAAGCATTTTGATATACGCAATACTCCATCTCAAATGGGTGCACTTACCGAAGCAGCACGACGATATCCCGGTGCGGTTAGAACCGGTCATCCCATTTACTCCTTTATGGTGATTGGTAAACAAGCAAAATTATTTGAAGGGGTAGATAACGTCAGTTGATACGGTGCAGATTCTCCTTTTGCTATATTAAGACAGCTGAATGGGAAAATAGCGGCTTTAGGGCTTACAGACCAGGATTGTATGACCTTTTATCATCACGTGGAAGAGATGGAAAAAGTTGATTACAGATACTTTAAAGATTTTTCAGGTGCTTATATTAATAATGTGGGCGAAAAATCAAACAGAGTTTATAAATTGTACGTTAGAGATTTAGAAAGAAAAGTTTTAACAAATTTAAATCCTGCTGGTGAACTAATGTGGAAAGCAGGCTTATACAAAGGATACAGGCCAAATAAAGACTGTGGTTTACGTACAATTAATGCGAATAAAATGTTTGATTTTGCTGCTGATTTAATTCGCAATAATCGTGCATTAGGTACGCTTTATCGTATTGGAGAATAATAATGACTGGCACTGATATTCATAACTTTGCAAAAGATCTGTGGAGAATCAACAGAAGTATTACAGGTGAAGGTGTACGCCAGACATTGGAGGAAATTTCCGGGCACTTGCCTGAGTTAAAAATATGTGCAGTACCTACGGGAACGCAGGTGTTTGATTGGGTGGTATCCAAAGAATGGCATGTAAATGAAGCTTACATTTAATGCCCTGATGGTAAAAAAAATTGTGATTTCTCAAAGAGCAACCTTCACTTAGTGGGGTATAGTATTCCGGTTCAAAAAACTGTAACCCTTGAGAAGCTACAAAACCATCTTCATTCCTTGCCTGAACAACCTGATGCAATTCCCTATATTACTTCTTACTACAAAGAGCGCTGGGGTTTTTGTTTGACACAAAATGCCAGAAACAAGTTAATTGAAGGTAAGTACAATATCGTAATCGACAGCCGTTTATTTGATGGCATCCTGAATTATGGTGAGTTACTCATAAAAGGTCAAAGTGACAAAGAAGTTTTTATTTCAACATATATCTGTCATCCGTCAATGGCTAATAACGAATTATCAGGACCAACTGTTACTACATTTCTTGCAAAATGGTTGATGGAACAATCGTCTCTGAATTATTCTTACCGAATAATATTTATCCCTGAAACCATTGGTTCGATTGCATATCTTAGTCAAAACTATCAGCACCTGAAGAGTAACGCAGAAGCTGGTTTTAATATAAGCTGTGTTGGAGACAATCGAACCTATTCTTACCTTCCATCACGCAGAGGAAATACAATAAGCGATGCTGTTGCAAAACATGTCCTTAAATGGATGATGTGGTACCCTGAATATGATAGCTATAGCTGGAGTCATCGCGGAAGTGATGAAAGACAGTATTGTGCTCCCGGAATTGATCTTCCTGTGGCTTCAATCATGCGTACAAAGTATGGAGAATATCCTGAATATCATACTTCTCTGGACGACCTGGAAAATGTTGTAACTCCTCAGGGTTTGCAGGGCGGTTTTGAGGCTCTCAAATGTGCTTTACAGATATTAGAGAAAAACGTGATTCCTAAAATGCAGGTATATTGCGAACCACAACTGGGGAAACGAGGTTTATATCCAAAGAAATAAACAAAAAAAAGTGGAAATCAGATAAGAACAATGATGGATCTTATTACCTGGTC
>JAPORK010000414.1 GCA_026710285.1 Endozoicomonadaceae bacterium
ATGAGGGATAAGCTCGGTTGCTTTTAGTCCGCTTTTGCCAGGCAGATTTTTTATTGCCTGATCTCCGGCAGAAGCGTGTAACCACACACCAAGACAGCCTGCCTGAAAGGTATCATATCCCTGTGCGAGTAGCGACCCGGCAATCCCACTTAAAATATCACCACTTCCGGGAATCGATAGTCCGGCATTGCCCTTGTCGCAGAGCATTACGGCTTTATCATCTGCAATCAGTGAACCTGACCCTTTAAGCACAATACAACCACGCCATCTTTTTTGTAATCTGGCAAGCGCATCAAAGCGATTTTGTTGAATATCAGCGGTGGTTGTCTGCAGCAGCCTGGCAGCTTCGCCGGGGTGTGGCGTAAAAATATGGTTATCATGAAGACTACACAGATCACTATTTTCAGCTAGAAGATTCAGCGCATCGGCATCAAAGAGTATCGGTAAATTAACAGACTGCAATGATTTTATTACTGACTTGCTCCATGCAGTTTTGCCAAGACCAGGTCCTGCAACAACAGCGGTTATATTATCGGTTATCAGTTCTGTAACATCATTGTTTTCACAGGCATATACCATGATTTCAGGGCAGCGGGCAATAAATGCTGACACATGCATTTGTCTTGTGAGCACAATAACCCGACCAGCGCCACAAGCCAGTGCAGCTTCAGCAGCCATTAAAACAGCACCGCCCATTCCCTGTTCACCACCGATTAACAGCAAGCTACCAAAACTTCCTTTGTGGCTATTCTCTTTGCGTGGCTTTAACCATTTACACAAGTAGTGAGGAGTGATCAGTTGTGCAAAAGGCTGCACTTTTTCATAAAGTGCTGCTGGTAAAAAGAGATCGGCAAAGAGTAACTTTCCACACTGTTGTGGACCATTTGCTGTAAACAATCCTTTTTTGAGAGAAATAACGGTTACAGTCAGAGTAGCCTGCACAGCAATACCACACACAGCTCCGGTATCAGCACACAAACCTGAAGGAATATCTACGGATAAAACCGGACGTCCGGACTGATTAATTTTTTTAATAACAGATGCATACTGAGAAGATACTTCTCCTTTTATTCCTGTTCCGAGTAATGCATCAACAATGACATCTGCATCACTTAGATCTGCTGTATCTGACCAGTGACTTATTGTCCCCCCTTCCGCTTTAAACTGGTGCCAGGCTTGTAGTGCTTCCCCGCTTAATGTTTCCGGTTCTTTAACAGCTGTTACTGTAACTTCAATACCATCAGCACGGGCGCAGGAAGCAATCACATAGCCATCCCCAGCGTTATTACCTGCACCACAAAAGATATGCAGCTTTCCTTTAGGGCGCAAATTAATCCACTGGCTCAGCATTTCTTTATAAACAGCCTGACCTGCGGTTTTCATCAGTGTAAAACCGTCAATACCGGTCAGTTTATCCAGCTCCTTTGATTGCTGCGCAGTATACAGTGCTGTTTTATGGTTAACTATCATTGACATATTTGTCTTCGTTATCTTATTGATTGTATAAGAACCTGTTCATAATCTTTTCATTTGCACAAATCATACATCACTTTTTAAAGTCAGTTTACTCATTTTCAAAAGTCAGCAATTGTTTTGGTGGCGCAATTTTTATACCATGCTCTGCAAATAACTGGTTGACTTGTTTATTTAATTCATTTCTTACAATAAGACGCTGGTCAACATGCGTAACAAAGACACGCAGCTCATAACAAAGAGCACTGTCTCCATATTCAATTAGTGCTGCTGCACTCTCAGGTTTATCTACAACAAAAGCATTTTCTTCTGCTGCCTGAAGCAGTAGTTTTTCTATCAGATTCATATCAGAACCATGTTTTACATGAAAAGAGAGAATAACGCGAATAACAGGATTGCTCAGTGACCAGTTAACCAGCTTTTCATTTAACAGAACCGAATTAGGGATAATCATTTCATAATTGTCCCAGGTAACAATAGTTGTTGCTCTGATGCGTATACGTGAAACTTCACCGGTTGATTCTCCTACGCTAATGGTATCACCCAGGCGTATAGGTCTTTCAAACAAAATGATTAAACCAGACAGTACATTTGCAAAAACCTCTTTAAGCCCAATGCTCAACCCCAAACCTAACGCAGCAATAAGCCACTGCAGTTTCTCCCAGCTGACACCAAGACATATCAGTGTTAAAATAACACCCAGTGAGGTTATAGAATAACTGAGCAGCGTCGTTGCAGCATAGCTGTTTCCATGGGGTATT
>JAPORK010000011.1 GCA_026710285.1 Endozoicomonadaceae bacterium
ATTTTAATTGTTTCAGGCAAAAATGTCAACAGAAACTAAAAAAACCGCCTTATATCTCCGCCCTGAAGGGCGGAGTTTTACGGCGTGTCTGATAAAATTTGATCAAAATATTCAGCAAGAAACAGCCAAATAACTTTTAAAACAATTGCTTATCTATTTTTCAGGACTGACTCATTAAGTGAATCAACTACGTACAAAATTTTCTGTTTTTTTACTTTTTGTGTTCAAGGTAACTGCACAGTTACTCTTGAGGATAAAAATTTTAGTTCACATATTAGATACCATATTTTTGTTTCATTGTTCTGTATATAAATTCAGCATTGTAGCTAAAACTATTTTTGGGTTTTTCTTTTAAACAAATAATTGTATTTGAAGATGTAGGCTTGGAAATATGGTATGTTTGACCACCATATGTTATGGTGCTTGCATGACCGTAGGCAAAGTGATCTGAACCATAAATATTTATAGAAGTGTCTGATCTTGTTGGTGTTGTATGTGTGCTGGTTGAAATATAGCTATCAGCATTAATTATAACAAAGTATCTATAACCACTCTGCAGTGTTAGTTCAGCACTACGCAATAATGTGAAATCTGATGCTCTTTCCATGCTTGTATATCCATTGCCACAAAAAGTGACTTTAAATACGTTTTCATCCAGTTGTGTTTCTGAATAACCACCAAACAGTCCATGAGATTTATATGTGGTCGCACACCCTTGTAGAAAAGCGATCACTAAAATCATTATTGATAAATATTTCATAACTACCTCCCTAAGCATATAAGAGGATATACGGACTATATCCGTATAAAACGCTATATAAAAAAGGCTTAAGAAAATGATTTTTGAAGTGAGTTCAGGTTGTTAACGCTACTTATGACTATCTGAACAAACAAATAGTCATAAGTTCGAAGTAGCTTATTTTGTATAGTGCTCGCTTCATTTAAAACGCTGACTGTAATTTTTTTACTCTTTGATGGTAACACTACCATGCTGATCATTACAACATTCTTGCTTCTCTGGGCAGGCAAACTATTGTCTTATTTCAAATAGATTGATGTATAACTAAATACTATAATTTTATGCATTGTCATCTTTGTTTAGTTATCTCATATCTTATCTATAATTTCAGGTAAACAATTATAGTGATCGTTTAAGTTTTAGTTATTCTGCCTTTTGAATACGATTATTTTCCGGATATTCCATGCTTTGGCAAATGTTTAGCCACAATGCTGGTTGACCACTTTGAATTAAAGTTTTCTATCGTTGCATCCTCAAGTGATCTGGCAAAATGTGCAAGCAGATTATCCGTTGAATCTTCAAAATCAAAGTGTAAATCACTGTGAGAATTAAAGCGTATGTGCCAGTACCCCATACCCTGATCAAAGCGGATGTGTAGCTCTGACTCATCATCAAACGTTAAGGTAAGTGCCCTGTGATGTGGTACATCCCGGTTAGATGAACCAATAAAAAGACTCACGTTAGCGCCACTTTTTCGGGCAAGCCACTGCTTAGAATATCCTTCAAAAGCTTCTTTTTGTGACCAGTTATCAAAGGCACGTTTGCCATTTGGCTGCTTATCTTTAAACAGGGTAGTGATCACAAATTTTGCGTCAGTTGCAAGAATGTTTTTTAAAGGCTCAACAATTAATCCAAGTAATGCTATTGCTACCGGACTCTGGATATAGCGATCACAGTATGAAAGATGGGTGATGGTTGAAGTTTTCAGCAAACTGCCAGCCTTTGACATTTTGCCAGCAACAATATCCCAAAACTTCTGACCAAAGCCATTTACAGAACCATTCAGCTCATCAAGAATTTCAATGTCTTCTACCGGAACGTTGTTGCCTTTACTAATCAACGTTTCATTGAAAGAAAATGGCTTACTTTTGATTGCGGCAGTTTGTTTTGATATAACGACAATATCATCAGTTTTATGCCAGTTAGTTCCCGGAGTACGCACAGAAACCGACTTTGTAGCCACAGTAATCATCTGCTGATCCATGACCAGCTGTGCAGCTATACTCCTTGTGTGCCCCCTGCTGGCAACACAAACCTCTACCCCGAGGTTAGAAAGCTCATACAGATCTGTAAGCAGCTCTTCATTCTCAATAGTAGATGGCACATTGAGTTGTACTGCTATCTGATCTTTGAGCAAATAGTTCAGTATCATTTTCTTAAATTGTGGTGCTTGCAGATCCCAGTCCTCAACATCGCCTTTAAGCCAGAAAAT
>JAPORK010000309.1 GCA_026710285.1 Endozoicomonadaceae bacterium
AATAACGGCAGACTCAGTAAAAGCTGGTGTATTTAGCAGGAGATAAAATTTTCAGGGTAAGAATTGGGGCTTAAAAAATGTGACCAAGAGAAAGCCCTCAGTCGGGGTGGTTTGGACTTCTTTCGGTCCAACAGGTTTGCCCGTGTCGCCGGACGAACGTCATTCCTGCGGAAATAGAAATCCATAAAGAAGCCTCCAGGTTTTTTTCATACCTGATCAAATATTTGATGAGATAGACACCCCTCGCTATCGGTGTCAACTGCACTAAAATGAGTATGCTTATATATTTCATCTACAGAGATTTGCAATCAGGGGGATATCCATATATGTGTATAAGAATCTGATACTTTACACAGGAACCATTTTATATAACTTTTTGATATTCAACCTTTTTTCAAGTTTGCCCGCCTGCACAGAAATGAATAATTCGATTATTATTGAATTTTATCAGGCATGTGGTAAAATCTCGTTCTTCAGCTGTCTCTTTGCCATATTTTACAGGTTCTGATTTTTACCCTGGCAGGTTTGTCTCCTGCTGAACATTACCAGGTAAAGTCCATATTAAACTGTCCGTTGACTGAGCAAAGTTGCAGCCTGTGATGAGTCTGGCATCTGTAATTATTTTTGTGATCAGATCAATAAAAAAATGTAGTCTGCTGGCGGTTTTTTTAACAGATGAATTGCTTTTTTTGTCAAAATAAGTTATTAAGACATTACAAAAATATATATCGCTTTTAAAATAGGAAATACCTTTATGGCTGTATCTATAAGAAAACAAATTGGGAGCACAATGATTGTTGTAGGAACAGAAATAGGAGCTGGTGTTTTAGCGCTGCCTATTCTTACAGCCAAGCTGGGATTTTTATTTAGTATTATTCTCATGGTAATTTCGTGGATTACCATGACATACTCAGCACTTTTAGTTGCAGATATTAATCTGACCATGCCGGAAGGTACCAGTTTTGGAAAAATGTCCCGGAATTTATTGGGGCGTCCGGGAGAAGTTGTCAGCTGGCTGAGCTTTTTGTTTTTATTATATGCAATTATAGTTGCTTACATTTCAGCAGCTTCTTCAGCATTTAGCTTTCTGCTCCCTATGCTAAACCAGCAGTGGTTTGCAGTTATTTTTGTATCTGTTCTTGGATTTTGTGTACTAAAAGGTATCGGGGCAGTCGATGTAATAAACCGTTATCTGTTATCGGTTAAATTGGTTTTCTTTCTTCTGGTTTGTTTAACTTTTTTTGCTTATATACATCCGGTGAATTTATTGGCAAGCAATCTGAATCAGGGTATCATTCTCCTTGCATTGCCGGTTATTATCAGCTCGTTCACTTCACATATTATTGTTCCCAGTTTGCGGACTTATCTGGAATCAGATGCCAAAGCGTTATTCAGAGTATTGGTTATAGGCAGTACTATCCCGTTAATACTTTATGTCCTCTGGGAAGTCTGTCTGTTGGGGACTATCCCTCTTACAGGACCGCATAGTTTTATGGAGGCTGTCTTTGCGCACAAAAGTGTAACTGAAGCTAACATTGCTGACATCCTTGCTGTAGTGAGTAATAAAATTAATTCCCCTTATGTGCGATTTAGTATTAATGCTTTTTCTGATATTTCAGTGATGACTTCGTTTTTAGGGGTTGCTATGTCATTGTACCACTTCCTTATTGATAGTATTGGTTTGCGTAATAAAAGTAATCTCTGTAAAATAAGCGTTGCCGGTACCTTAACTCTGGTTATACCATTGGTAATAGTGTTGCTCAATCCAAATCTTTTTGTCCGGGTTATGGGGTATGTTGGTGTATCTATAGCCGTACTGGTTATCATTATGCCTGTTCTTATGGTAAGAAAACTCTGTGCAAAGAATATACAGCTTCATTACCGAATCTCTTCAATGAAGATTATGTGGTTTATTATCTTTTTGGTTGGCTGTCTGGTAATTGTGTTTGAATTGTTTGGTAGCAGCAGTTGATTGCTTGCTAATAGCCTGTTATGCATTAACTCACCTGTTCCGGCTCATTTTTTACGGCAACATGCAGATAAAAAATAAAGGTGTTGCCGGAGGATGAATGCATGGCGCATAACGATATTAGCAGAATTGGTACTGTTACAGAAAAATCTTTTAACAAACCAGAGCAGTTTGACCCTAAAAAAGCAGGTAAAGAAGCTGAAGCACAGGAAGGTAGTGAAGCTTTTGATGAGTTACTGCAAAATCAGGATACTCCGTTAAAAAATGAGAGTAAAACTACGCTGGATGGAAATGAACCACAGCTTAAAGAGGCGCCTGCCAATATAGGGGATAAAATTCTTAATGCTTTTCAGGGCGTGAAAAGCAATATCGATAGTCAGCATCAGAAGGTAGATAAATTACTCAATTCAGAAGAAGCGCTGTCGATGAAAAATATGATTAAAACACAAAAAGCGATTGCTAATTTGTCAATGACACAAGACTTAATGGCTAAGGTTGCCGGTAAAGCGGCGCAGTCACTGGAAACACTTGCAAAACAGCAATAGATGAGCTTAGCAATAATGCAGTGATTAGTTTTTATCGATGAGAAAATACATTATCAGTGGTCAGGCTTATCTTTTAAAGTTCATGTTATCTGCTCTTTTGTATATTAGAAAAAGTGATGTATAAGTATTAAGTCATTAACCATAAAAAAATTAGTAAAAACAGGCGACCGGTGGAAAATTACAAGAGAAAGGATTGTCTCGTGCATAAAATAAGAATGTTTGCCTGCTTATTCCTGGTGCTCCTGCTGGCCGGGTGCAAAGCGCAATTATATACAGGGCTGAATGAACGTGAAGGTAATGATATGCTTGCGTTACTGCTCAGTGCTGGTATTTCTGCCACCAAAGAGTTGAATAAAGACCGGGAATTAACGCTGTTTGTACCCACTGACGATGTTGCACGTGCTATCCAGCTGTTACGCAGCAATGGACATCCGGCAGATAATTTTTCATCAGTCAGTGAGATTTTTCCTAAAGACGGTCTTATCTCTTCACCCATTGAAGAACGCGCAAGATATACTTATTCTATGTCGCAGGAACTCTCCTCAACGCTTTCTATGATCGATGGTGTAATTACCGCCAGAGTACATGTGGTGTTACCACAGGAAGCCAATGGAATACAGGAAAACCCTTTTCCTTCTTCAGCAGCCGTTTTTATTAAATACAGTTCAGAGCTGGTTTTATCCGGATTTATTCCTAAAGTAAAAACATTAGTATCCAATAGTATTGAAGGATTATCGCTGGATAAAATTACAGTGACCCTCTTTCCTGCTTCAGTTTCAGCACCTGAAGATATGGATATGCCAGATAAAGATACGAGTATTCTAACGATAGAGGTGAGTCCTGAGTCCAGACAGCGGTTAATACTGTTGCTGTCAGGGTTGTTGTTACTGATTTTATTAGCACTGGGTGCGGTGGGTTTCTGTGTCTGGCTGCTGATCCGACAAAAGAAAAAGCACAACAGTATGCCGGAGTTCAGTGAAGAGCTGCCTGAGACGGTTGGCATTGAAGATGATAAAGAGCCGGCAGCATGAATCAACAGATGCTTCCGGTGCTGTTAACCTTCAATTATGCTCCGGTTGAATATATTGATCCTTCCTGGTTTGAAACCTTTGAAAGAGGCGATATGATTGCTGCAATCATTGAATCCTCCACAGGCAAGCAGTGGGCATCGCAGGCGATTCTGCAAGCCACCTCCTTGCAGGAAAGTGCTGATTTTGATTTTGAAAATCCTTTAAAATCAATTGCACTGCAATCTAAGAATGCTTTGATTCAAATTATTTTCCATGCCGGCATTGTTGCCAACTATCCTTTTCTGAAAAGTGTTATTCGTGGTAAAGAGCGTAAAGCGCTGGAAACTTGTCTGGGCGAAAAAGCCTACCATTTTGCTTTAAAAAAAGCACCGCTTATAGCAGGCAAGTTACCATCAGTCTTTGATTGTACTTTTACTGTAGACTGGAATGCACCGGATGAAATTAAAAAGCATGTTTTTCGTAGCGGAATACGCCTGTTAGGTGCAGTGTTTGCAAAAGAGCCAGAGGCCTATAAAAAACGGTTGCTATTTAATTTTCCTGCGGTGAGCCAGGACTATTTTTATGCTGCTGCCGCCAATCAGCAGGCAGCTGATGTACATAAATCAGGCAGCGCATTGTTAAAGAAATTAATGAAAGAGTTCTGCAGATGACTATTATTACACTGACTACGCATCAGCTTAATCTACCTCCCGGCAAAAAAGTATTAACCCGCAGAGAGTATCAACAGGTTGTTAAAGCCGGTCAGATTATTGCCAAAGCAAAAGAGCGTGCGCAGCAAATTGAACAGGAAGCAAAAGAACATTTTGAAGCAGAAAAAAAACGTGGCTTTGATGAAGGTATGCTGGAATCGCAGATAGAGCAGTCAGAACAGATGCTCAAAGTGGTTGAACGCACAATCAACTATTTAACCGATGTGGAAGATACCATGGCAGATATTCTGTTATCTGCGGTTAAAAAGGTTATTGATGGTTTTGATGATAAAAAACTGGTCGCCGGTTTAATCAAAAGTGCGTTACAGCATGTTCGTAATGAGAATCAGGTCACGGTACGTATAGCGCCTGAGCAGTATGCACATGTAAAAGATCAGGTTAATGCTATTCTGGCAGAATATAAAGGTGTGGGTTTTATTAATCCGGTATCAGACCAGCGTCTTTCTGCGGGGAGCTGTATTTTAGAGAGCAAAATCGGTGTTATTGATGCCAGTATTGATGTACAGATGGAAGCGTTAAAGCGACGTTTCTCCAAACTGTCTGAAGAAACTATTAATGCCATTTCTAATTCAGCCCAAGGCAATGATGATCTGCCGGCTGCCAGTGAAACGATCAATTAATTGCCAGCAGTGTAGCCGGCATAAGTACATATTATATTTTGGGTGTTCTGGCAATTGCCCAGAGATCGATACGTTCAATACCCTTCTTTTGACAGGCTTTAGCAACAGTTTCTGCTGAAGCAGTTGAAGTAATAATGTCATCAACCAGTGCAATATGTTTAAACTTAGATTGCTTTGCCTGAAAAGCACCCTGCATATAACGGTGACGGGCTTTGGCTGAGAGGTTTAAAAGTGGTTTGGTATCCTTTATCCGTTGGACTAAGCGATGTTTAACCGGCACAGACAATTTTTTTGACAAGTGACGGGCAATAACGCCTGCCTGATTATAACCTCTTTCACACAGTCTTTTATCATGCAGTGGCATAGGCACGATTACCTCAGGAAAATCATCCTGTTGATAACGGTGACAGATGGCTTTAACAAGGACGTGAGCCAGTGGAACGGCATAAGCCAGCTGCTGAGAATATTTTAACTGTTGCAGCATTTCAGCCACAGGATGCTGATATATTAACGGAACAATACTGCGCTTAAAAGCCCGGTTTTTGGTTTGGCACAGACCACATAAAAGATCAGTACTCTCTACTGTAAGTGGTTCTGCACAGCTAAAACAGGCATGCTGATTAGCCGGTAAACTGCTGATGCAGTCTGTACAGAGCTTTGCAAAAAAAGAGCAGCTGGCTTTACATAGCAGACAACTTATTTTGCAGTTGTTGGTTATAATTTTTTTAAACAGATTAAACATTGTACTAGCTTATTATTCATTTTCTCCCCACGCTTTTATTAACGTTTGCGGGATTTTCAGATGTTGCAAAATACGTGCTACGATAAAATCTACCATCTCTGCAATCGTCGTGGGTCTGTAATAAAACCCGGGCGAAGCCGGCAGAATGGTAACGCCCATACGCGTTAGTTTTAGCATATTTTCAAGATGAATTTCTGAATAGGGGGTCTCACGTGGTACTAAAATCAGTTTTTTACGCTCTTTTAATATCACATCTGCAGCCCGTTCAATCAGATTATTGCTGGCTCCCGCTGCAATAGCAGACAACGTACCCATGCTTGCCGGACAAATCACCATCTGGTTGCGGGTTATAGCACTACCTGATGCAACCGGTGCCGTCCACTCACTTTTATGATAAACATGAACCTGCCCGGGTTGATTCTGCAGTGTGCTTTGGCACCATGCTAATAGGGCGCTCTTTTCTGTGGGTAATGTCAGACCGGTTTCTGTTGCCGCTACAGCAGATGCTGCATCAGAAACCAGCAGAAAAACTTCCGCCTGGCTTTTAATCAGACAGTCTAAAAGGCGCAATGCATAGCATGTCCCCGAGGCGCCGGTAATAGCTAGAGTGACCTGATATTTAAAACGATGTGTTGAAGTGTTATTCATTTAGATTAATTCGTATGCGTTTGTAACAACTTGATCAGTTGATTGTGTAAGTTATTGAAATCGCTGTTGCTCATAATAATCACATCATCTCCAGGTTGTGTTGTTTCCAGCAGATAATTAATGATATCACTGGTATGATGAAATACAGATGATGGTACGCTGGACGATCTGGCAACCTGCTCTAAAGACCAGCAAAGACCATCGGGTTCAAACCAGATTACTTCATCTGCCTGATTAACGGTATCAGCCAGTGTATGCTGGTGGATGCCCTGTTTCATTGTGTTGGATCCAGGTTCGATAACTGCGAAAATACGTCTTATGTCCCCTACATGTTGTCGCCATCCGTTCAGCGTTACTGCAATGGCGGTAGGGTGATGAGCAAAGTCATCATAAATACGGACACCTTTTATTTCTGCCAGCAACTCCATGCGGCGCTTAATACCGGCGAAAGAGGTCAGAGCCTCACAGGCAAGCGCTGGCTGAATACCCGCATGACAGGCTGCGGCAACAGCACTTAACGCATTTTGTACATTGTGTTCACCGGTAAGCTGCCAGTTTATACTGCCCTGAACGTCATTGTCGCAAAGCACGGTAAAAGATGAACCATCCGATTCGGTCAGCTGTGCCTTCCAGCGACCCTTTTCTCCGATTTTCTCAACCGGTGTCCAGCGCCCCATACTAAGCGTTTCACTGATTGCTGTGTCATTTTCCGGTACTATAATTAAACCGTTTGCAGGCAGTGTTCTGATTAAATGGTGTAACTGCTTTTGAATACTTTTTAAGTCATCAAAAATATCCGCATGATCAAATTCCAGGTTGTTGATTACTGTTGTCTTTGGATGATAGTGAATAAACTTTGAACGTTTATCAAAAAAAGCTGTATCATATTCATCCGCTTCAATAACAAAAAAATCTGTTTCTCCCAGACGGGAAGGTACGCCAAAATTCAGCGGAATCCCCCCTATTAAAAAGCCCGGCGCTTTTTTGGTATAATCCAGAATCCATGCCAGCATAGCAGCAGTTGTGGTTTTGCCATGTGTACCTGCTACAGCCAAAACCCACTTATCTTTGAGAATATGTTCGGCAAGAAAAGCAGGACCTGAGGTATAAGGCAGACCTGCATTGAGCATATGCTCTATCTCAGGATTGCCTCTGGAAAGGGCGTTGCCCACAACAATAAGATCGGGTGCCGGATTTAGATGGGCAGGATCAAAGCTATCGTAAATAACCAGCTTGTGCTTTTCAAGCAGTGTACTCATGGGAGGGTAGATGTTGGTATCAGAACCGGTCACATGAAAACCTTTAGCTTTGGCAAGTAAGGCAAGACTTCCCATAAATGTGCCACAAATACCAGGGATATGTATATGTTTCATTGGATATTATTAGCCTTTTTTACTCTTGATTTCAGATTAAAACAGTATCCACAGGGATAGTAAATTTTTTTAATTATGACATAAAGCGTGTGGTCAGGAAGTATTTTGAATAATATTGTATTACATTTACTTTATTTGCATCGACACAATACCATTTTTAACTCAAGAACTAAAAAGTATGACTGACATTTTTAATGCATTTTATGCCCAGTCAGGTGGTGTTACTGCTGTCATTAATGCCAGTGCCTGTGGTGTTATTGAAACAGCACGTACCTGTACCGATAAAATAGGCACCGTTTTTGCCGGTAAAAACGGTATTTTAGGTGCACTAAAAGAAGAGCTTATCGATACCAGTCTGGAATCTGCACAAACTATTGCCGCTCTGCGTTATACACCGGGAGGTGCTTTTGGCTCCTGTCGCTATCGTTTACCAGACAGTGAAGAGAGTAATACACTTTATCAGCGGATTATTGCTGTATTCAAAGCACACAATATTCGTTACTTTTTTTATAATGGTGGCGGAGATTCCATGGATACCGCACATAAAATTGGTCTGATGAGTGAGCGTTTAGATTATCCCGTTACCTGTATTGGTATCCCGAAAACGATTGATAATGATCTTGCTGCTACAGACAGCTGTCCCGGCTTTGGTTCTGCTGCCAAATATATTGCCACTTCAGTAAAAGAAGCGGCGCTGGATGTTATCAGTATGCAGGAGACATCAACAAAGATTTTTGTGATGGAAGTAATGGGGAGAAATGCCGGCTGGCTGGCAGCCTCTGCAGCCCTTGCGATGAACAATAAGAGTGATGCACCCCATATACTGCTTTTTCCGGAAGTTGACTTTTCCAGAGAACTGTTTTTAGCACGGGTCGAAGAAACGGTTGAAAACTGCGGGTATTGTGTCATTGTCGCAGCAGAAGGTATTCGTTATGCTGATGGTACTTTTCTTTCAGCCAGTCGTTCAACAGATGCTTTTGGTAATGTGCAGTTAGGTGGTACAGCACCGATACTGGCACGAATGATAAAAGATGCACTTGGATACAAATATCACTGGTGTGTTGCAGACTACCTGCAACGTTCAGCACGTCATCTGGCATCAACTATTGATGTGGAGCAGGCTTATGCTGTGGGAAAGAGTGCGGTGGAAATAGCCATCGCAGGGCAGAACCGGGTGATGACATCGGTTATTCGCGAGCCGGAAGAAACGTTTAAATGGAAAACAGGCAGTGTTCCGCTGGAGATGGTGGCAAATGTAGTGATGAAACTGCCTGATAACTTCATTGCAACCGATGGATTTCATATTACCGATACCTGCAGAGCTTATTTGGCACCACTGATTCAGGGCGAAGATATACCACCGTTTAAGGATGGTGTACCTGATTATGCACTGTTTAAAGGTACCATGGCAGAAAAAAAATTAGCAGATTTTAAATTTTAGTATTATGGCTTGCAGATAACTGCTGTTAAGATAAAGGGATTTTTAATAACTAATTATTTTTACAGGAGTTTAACATGGGAGTATCTGTGTGTTCAGATGCAGGAAACGGCAAAAATTGTATACGGACAGCCTCGGGAGAATGTTCAGGTGTATACCGTAATTCTGCTGCAGAAAGTAGTAAAGGTACACAAAATTCGTCAAAAGGTCACAGATTCAAATTACCTGGCTTTTCTTTTTTAACTAAAATATTTCCAAGCATAAAGAATAAGAAGCGTTCACAAAACAGTTTAGACAAATTCAGAGACGGAACAGAAAAAAGACAAAAATGCTCATTCAGAGTGATGTTAATCAATTGCATTTGTTGTTTGCTTATCAAAATGACAGTTAGTCTTTTGGCTTCGACTGCACTGGCTTCAGATTCACCCAACCAGGAAATGCAAACCCATAGCCAGAGCGAAGTCGAAGACAATCCGGGATACCTTACAAGTTTTGTTGACTCAATGTATGCTCGTTTTAAAGATAATGATGCTTTAGTACATGCTGCTATGAAGGGTGGTGATACAACAAAAAAAGTAGAACCATTGCCTGAAAATCAATATTACATAACAGTTCGACGGACTCCCCCTGGCAAAACAATTTTAATGAATGCTGCAATGGGAGGGAGCGAGAAGATTGTAAAGTCTTTACTTAATTATAAAGATATAGACGTCGATTTACAAAATGATGATGGCGTAACAGCTTTAATGTATGCTGCAATGGGAGGGCACGAGAAGTGTGTAAAGCATTTTCTTAATAAACGTGCAAACGTCAATTTAAAAGATAATGATGGCAAAATAGCTTTAATGTATGCTATGCGTCAGACGGTTATAGATATAAATACTGTAAAATGTCTGCTGCAACATTCAAACTTAGATTCTGAGATGAGAAGGAAAGTCTTACATGAGGCCGCAAAATATGATAATGCAGAGTGTATAAATCTTTTACTTGACGATTCACGTTTTGATGTTAATGCAAAAGATGAAAGTCAGTTTATTGCTGATTGGAAGGCTGGTAAATTTTCGCATGATAAAGAAAAAATAACGTTTCTGGATAAAAATGGCGAAATTGATATTCCTGCTCTTATGGCACCTATTCATATGGAAGCTATTGATATTGCAGCTAGTGAGATGGCAGATCTTGAAAAATCTCTTTCTCTTCAGAATAGCAAAGAGCAACATATGCTCGCACTTAAGTCTAAAGAGTTGCAGTAAAGATATATCTAGTTATTTTTTTAGGTATTTCAACAGAGTGTCTCCTCTGCTTGTGTGGTTTTAATAAGTCAGAGGTCGCGTATATTAGAAATAAATTTGTACAATCCTAATCTATCCATAAAATGACAATGGTTCTTCTTGCTTCAATTTAACTGGCTTCGACTCCGCACAGCCAACAAAAAACCGTAGCCTGATTGGAGTCGAAGGCTACCATACAAAATCACAACTACCCTATTGTGCGTATTCCAGATGGGTATACAGCGGAGCTGTCATGAAGTTTAGATAACTGTTTGTCTTTAGCCGTCATCATATGAATATAAGTATTACTTTTATCTTTAAAGAAATTTTTAGTTTGATATAACAAGTTTTTTCCTAGTGAAAAAAAAATGATTGATATGAAAATAAGGTGGAAATATTTTAGATGGCTTGTTTTAAAGATATTGAGTAACAACAGAACAGTTAGAAAAAAATATAGTGATATAGGAAATGTCAACCGGGGATTAAACATATCAAAATAATAATTAAACCTGGTATAACAAAGTAAAAATAATAAACTAAAACCACTCACAGATAGGGTCAATAACCTTGATGTTAACTGTTTTGATATTTTATTTTTTTCAAAATAATTCTCTGTCTGGTTATTTGCTAAAATATAAACCAAAGGAAATAAGATTAAAAAAACAAATATAGCGTATCGAAAATGAAATTTTTGACCTAAAACAAATCTGATAAAACAAAGACTCAGAAAATAAAATAAGAATGCTAAACACAACAGTTTTTTCAGATCGAATTTATTTTTTGCTAAAGGCGTTTCTCTTCTGTTTTCAAAAGCAATAATTAGTATTAAAAATATGGACAAAGAGATGAAGAGAGGCTTCAAATCTTTAAAAAAAGATATAAGAAGTTCTCGAAGCAGAAGAGCAAAACTTTCTTCAGCAGGTACTCTGCCTCCGGTAAAGGATCCTGTTAAAGTTTTATTCAATAAAAAATACCCAAAAATGAAAGTTCCAGATATTAAACATAAAAACAAAAAACGAAACGACTGTTTTTTATTTTTGGTAAAAAGAAAATACAAAAATAATAAACCCAGAGACAATAAGTGAAAAATTCCTATATAACGAACCAGAAATGCAGAAACTGTGCTCAAAACAACCATGACAGAAAATAATAGTTTATTGTCATTTTCTATCACTTTAACCACAGACCAAATAAACAATAAATTAAAGAAAATAAATGGATTTTCACTCCATGTATAATTACTTATTAATAAAAATGATGACGTTAAAAAAATATAATAATATGATTGTAGTGAATACCCTTTAAACAAAGACTTAAGTATTATTAAATTACCAAAAACACAAGCAATGTTTAATATTTTGGATGCCCAGAATAAGTTAATATTATCTAACAAAAGACTAGTAAATTTAATTAATATCGGATATCCCCATGGCCAGGTAGAAAAGTACGGTAAATCAAAATTTGCCATTCTTAAATAAGATGTTGAATCAGGTGAAATTCCTCCATTGAAAACAGAAGTCGTAATTATCCAGATTGATGAAAAAAGAAAAACCAATAAGAATTGATTTTTGGTTGGTCGATTGATGTAAGGAGTTATCTTAAAATCCATTAGTTATTTGTCCTTCATTGTATAATAGAGATCGTTCAGATAAATCATTGTCTCTGAACTGTATGTTGAGCATTCATAGTCTTTGCTCAGCCTGTGATTATGACTAATCCAGGCAAATGTTCTTTCAAAAAAACAACGACGTGGTAACAGGATGAAACCTTTTACATTATCACTACGTAAAGTATCAGGGAGAACTTACAAGCCTGATTTACCTATTACACAGGCTTTCCTCTTCCTGGCTACCGTTAACCCAAAACAGGCGTAGTTAGTGAGTACTATACAAATGATCTGGGTTACTGTAGTTTTATGAAAGTATAACTATCTTTTTCTGTCTTTCCTTTTATGTACTGATCAATATCACTTAAATTTTTTGGCATACAGGAAGTAGAACCATTAATGAGAATTGCTTTGTACTTTTTTAAATAGTCAGAACAGCCAGATTCAAATTCACTTAAATTTATCTGCTTAAATTTTGTGGATAAGAATCCACCAACTGTCGGACCAGATGTTATTTTACTGCTATCAACAAACAGAAAATTATTTGTATCCTTGAGCGCATATTCTACGGATTTAAAAAAATTAACCTTTTGTCGCTCACTGAAATTTCGCTCAAAAAAAGTAACATAAGCCAACAGAAACACCACAACAAGAATAAGTGGTTGATGTAGCCTGAATTGCGTAAGTTTTATTTTTTGACTTGCTCTGATAAGAACCCACGACAAAGAAACAGAAAAAGCAATAAAAGCCACTATTGTAACAGGCAATTCATAATAATCATGAACAAAATATACATTTGAAAATGTTAACCAACCAG
Organism: Endozoicomonadaceae bacterium; assembly: GCA_026710285.1. GTDB lineage: Bacteria > Pseudomonadota > Gammaproteobacteria > Pseudomonadales > Endozoicomonadaceae > JAPORK01. The sequence goes on from JAPORK010000309.1 coordinate 12,771, forward strand.
CTAAAAAAGCTGTTACAGATGCAAATGTCAAAAACAGATATTTTTTTGGTAATTTCATAAATAAACTTAAAGAACCTACCACGAAACAAAGCAACGCAAAATTAAAGGGTCCTGCATGACGTAACCTGTTATACACCTTTTTCCAGAAATTCGCTGATGCTCTTAAATCTAGGCTTCCAAAATACCATCTACAATCTTGTGCAAAACCAACTTTATAGGTGCCCAATAACCACATTCTGAGCTGTTCCGCTAAAACGGCAGTTACAAAAACACAGGCAAGAATGATTAAATAACGTTTTCTTAAAATAATTGATTGCATTAAGCTTTTTGTTTCTGACAGGGTTTCTAAGGCTAAGTACACTGAATAAAAAATAATAAAAACAAAGGGGACTGGTGATTTAATCAGAGTGGCAACGATTAATAAAAAGGTAGCAACAAACAGTGCCTGTGAATTTTTGTGCTGATATCGGTCAATGATAAATAGTGCGGTTATTGATAAAGCAATTGAAAATAAATCAGGAAGCGGAACTGAATAATAATGCAGAACCAAAGGTGTGGTTGCCATCAAAAACAGGAAAATTATCGGAGCCACAAAATTAAATTTATCTTCTAAAAACCTGTATCCAAAATAGACTGAAACTCCCCAAAGCAGTGCATTAAAAAATCGGGTAAATACCAGAGGGTCGGTTGAAAAAATCTTCGCACCGAGTGCGATTAAGTATTGATAAATTGGAATGTCAAATACTGCTCGTGTTCCGACCTGAAACAGATCAAAAGACATAAAATTTTTGTAGTGTAAAAAGCCGAGTATATGAGCATACACATCAGATTGACGCCAGGCATGATTTCCATTCACACCTAGATAAGCGGCACTTAATATATACCCTATCCCGATAAAACATAAGCCAACAATAATTAGTGTTTTGTAATCAATACTTTTCAAGGTATCTGTCCTTTTACAGATAGAAAATTAACATAAACATATAAGCCTGGAATTTAAGAAATTTAACCAATATAATCCATGCGCATGGTGCATTGGGTATTGATCTTATCAGACCACAGAAAGCTATTTTGTAGCGATCATATGTTTAACCTGTTAAAAATAAACGCAGGCAAATGTGTGGCAATCATCATAATCAACCACCATTTTTTTGGTGTATAAACCAGCGGTTTACCTTTTTCAATAGCAATGACAATATCCTTTGCTACCTGTTCTGCGCTAGCCAGCTTGATCCCGGCTGTTTTCATGTTTGCTGTCATTGGAGTATCTGTAGGACCCGGTTTTATTAGTACAACCTTTACGCCTTTACCGGTAAAGTGATGTTGTAAGCCCTGTGCGTATCGGGTGACCAGCCCTTTAGCAGCACCATAAAAATAGTTTGACTTTCGACCACGATCGCCTGCCACAGAACCTATAAGAGCAATAGTACCTTGATTGTTCTGTTCCATTTGTCTTGCAAAGGCTTCAGCAAATAATACCGGCGATATACTGTTAATAAACATAACATCTGCGGCTTTTTTAAGATCATGCTGACACTCACTCTGATTGGGTAAATATCCATGAGCAATCAGCACAATATCCACAGGTGCAATGGAGCCGATGTGGTTAACCATCGCATTGATTTTTTCCGGTATGACAAAATCAGCTTCAAAGCTTGAAATCTCTGACTGAGGGCTGCGCACCCGAAGATCGTCTACAATGCGCTTAAGTTTATCCCTGTTTCTGCCAACCAGAGAAAGGAGTACAGGCTGATCCTCAGCCCAAAGTCTGGCGCAATGTTCTGCAATTTTGGAGGTAGCACCTATAATGGCGATATGTTTTCTGCTATTCATTTAAACTTCCATTACTCTGCGTGAAAACCCTGAACTGATACCAGGATCTTTATATTTTACAAATTCATTCAGTTGATTATATCCTTTTCTGAATAAGGCTGCGGGCATCCGTGCATCTTTTGCGGGATATAACCGCCCCCCGGTTTCATCTACGATACGATCAAGTTGCTTAAACAGATTGAGTGTTGATTGTCCTTTGTTGGGAAAATCAAGTGCCAGCGTTACCCCCGGCAGAGGAAAGCTTAACAATCCCGGAGACTTCTCATTACCGAAGGTTTTCAAAACTGCCAGAAAAGATCCCTGTCCGGATTTAGCAATGGTTTTGAGTATCTCTGCAATCGCCCTGTGACCTGCTGATCTGGGAATAACCATCTGGTATTGATAAAAACCCCTGGAACCATACATTCTGTTCCAATTGCGGATATTATCCAGCGGATAAAAAAAGGGTTCATAGTGGGAGACAGACCGACCTGACTTCCATTTTTGCAGCTGATAATAAATCAAGTTAAACGGTCGTAAAGAAAGCCGGTTCACCATTGAGAAGGGTGGGGTTAATGGTACCGAAAGTAAGCGTTTGTTTGAGCGTGGTTTACGTCGTATATCCGTATGATTACCGCGCATAAAGATACCCCGCAAACTATCACCTGACAGACAGTCTATCCAGGAGACAGTATATTCCCACTCTTTTTCTGAGCTGTCCGCCAGTGAAAAAAATGTATCGATTCCATTGTAAGCAATATTCTCTGTTTCCAGCCACACACCTGGTGTTGGGCAGAGCTGAATTTCTGCTGCAAGAATAATACCAGTCAGCCCCATTCCTCCAATGGTTGCCTCAAGCCAGTCACGCTTTTCTGTTGATGAACAGACAATGATCTCGCCATCAGTCCGAACCAGTTTTATACTGATAACATGATTGCCAAAACAACCTTTAACATGATGGTTTTTACCATGAACATCATTGGCAATAGCACCGCCCACCGTAACGATTTGGGTGCCTGGTGTAACTGGCAAACACCATCCCTGTGGAATGAATAGACGCTGGATATCCCCCAGCAATACACCTGCTTCACAGCGCAGTTTTCCCGTTACCCTGTTAAAAGAAATAAAATGATCCAGTTTGTCAGTTTTCCATAAACAACCCGCCGGATTCAAGCAGACATCGCCATAGCTGCGACCCATGCCATAGGGTATTGCTGGTTTTTCTGCTCGCTGAATGTGTGTTATTACCTCTTCGGGATTAGTAAAACAAGTGACGTCGTGTAAAGATGCAGAGAGCCTACCCCAGGACGAGACAGCTGAGCGCTTTGATGAAGTTATCGAGTGGTCCATCAGCAGTTATCCTTTGTTTTCAGGCTTACAAAAACAAAGCGTTTATCCAGGCGATATTTTATCAAATACCCTGCAATTAAACCAATAATGCCGCCAGTATAACGCATGAAGTCCGTTTTAAAGATTATCTGGAAAAAGTATTCAGTGCCCCAAAAAATAGCTGTGGTTGCCAGCCCCATTAACGTGTAAACAAAGAAGCGTTGCCCATCATGTGTGAAACCCCTGGTTTTGAAACAGAAAATATATCGCTTGTCTAACCAGTATTTGGTGATTAATCCACAACAGGTTCCAGGCAAAACCGATATTTTCACCGAGTAAGCAAAAGGAAAAGCAGAGACAAACAGCATCTGAGTACCAATGTTAACCATTATTGCCAAAGCAGCAAACAGTGAATATAAACAGACCAGATGTGCTGAACTTTTCATTAGAAATATCTTGCAATAATGATGAGAAAAATCAACAGCGTTCCTGTGAGCAAACTTACCTTATCTTTAACAGCAAACAAAACCGGGTCGTCGTGCATCTTGCCCCGGTGTGTAATAAGCCATGTGCGCGCTATCCAGAAAAGTAAAAGTGGACAGGATAACCAAAGTATTTGTGGGCAATTATAGTCTTTTATCACCTCCTGGTCATGAATGTAAAGCGCCATAAAAACCAGAGACAAAAAACCCGACGCCACCCCCATGGAAGAAATCAGCTCAAAATCCCCGCTCACATAGCCACGCCCCTTCAGTTGTTTTGAGTTGCTCACCGTTAAAGTTGTTTTAAACTCACCAACCCGCTTCATAAAAGCAAGAGACAGAAACATACACATTGAAAAAGAGAGCAACCAAAATGACGGTGAAATATTTAAGGCGGTAGTTCCTGCAATAATGCGTAACGTATAAAGTCCTGCAAGCATCAGCACATCTGTCAGTGGTTTGCGCTTAAAGTAAAATGAATATCCCATTGTCGAAAGATAATAGATGCAAAGTACAGACATAAAGCCTGCCGGAAGTATCAGCAAGCCGCTAATGATAGCAAGTAGCAACAAGATTGGCCAAATCAGCCAACCGGTTAAAATTGAGAGCTGACCGGAAGCAAAAGGGCGCTTACACTTGCGGGGATGATGTCGGTCATTGGTAATATCAACAAGGTCATTCAGGACGTATACGCTCGATGCGGTGATACTAAATATTACAAATGCCAGTAAGCTCACCCAAACAGACTGCATATCTGTATATAAATGTGCTGTTAGCAAGGGAACAAAAAGCAGTAAATTTTTGCTCCACTGATGTGGTCTTAAAGCATGAATAAAAGCTTTAATTGGTGAGCTGTCGTTTTTGAACACGTTCTTTAAAAGGGTATTTTTTTTCAGCCAGAAAAGAACAGAAGCCGAGGGTGAAACAGCATGAGAATAACGCGCAGCTTTCCATACCGGCTTATCAGCAGATGCGTCACCTATATAATCAAAACCTTTTTCACCATAAAGGTCTACGAGTGCATCCCGTTTTATTGCTGATTTTAAATTTCTGCTGTCACTGGTTGCCAGCACTTCATCAAAAAAATTAAAGTGTTCAGACATTTGCTGCGCCAACTTTTCATGGCTTGCCGTTGCCAGTACTAGCTTGCGTCCCCGCTGCTTTTCTGCCTTTAGCCAGAGGATAACTTCTGCATTCACCGGCAATTCAGATAGCTGAGGTTTAAAGTGCTCAGACAGAGATGATTTTAACGCACCCCTTCCCTTGAAGAGTGTTAGCACCATCTTAAAAAAACTAAACGGATTGCGTGTCAACGCATAGTTTGCACTTTCATAAAGAAGATCAGTTTTGGTCAGGGTACCATCTAAATCAACTACGAGTGGTACGTCATTATTGTTGGTTGTATCCATGCTTCGCTTTCTGTTTATCGCTGTAGTTTAGCCAGATTTTAATTTTAGCTTTATAAGATTTAATTTTTCCATACAAAATAGCATTTTATTACAGGGGAGGACAACAATGTTTTCATTCTTTTTGTGCAGATGTAATAAAACATGACCCGGGAGTTTATCGTTCGATCAAAAACTCTGAATTAAAGATAAGATGTTTGCTATGCCCTAAAGGTACTGTCGTGCTGTGCATCAAATCAATATGAATATTGTAAAGCGCCTGCCTGAAAAAAAATACAAATTTTGATGAATAATACCTTTTCTTTGGGGTGAAAATAAATTATAATATCAATAAATAAACGTGAGCAATAAAAAATAATTCTTTCCTGCAATCCGTTAACTTCATTAACAGAAAGTGTTTAGATTTAAATATAAATTATTTTAATAATTTTACAGGAGCATTTAGTAAAAGAGTATTATCTGTTTGTATTGTTTTTTATATTTGTTATAGTCGGATTATCTGCTACAAAGTTAACGGCTGCAATTAATGAATTTTTTACTGTTATATCGGTATTATTCTTAGGGTGATAATATGTCTTTCTTAATAAATTTTATAGTTATGTTGACCGTTTTCAGTTATGTGCTGAATGGTTATAGTCATGCAAAAAAAGTACATTCTAACCTTGTTGTTTTTAAAAATCATAAAAACAGAGTGAAGTTCAGATGTGTAACGTTTGCGGTAACAGATGCACGTGTAAATCCTTCTCAACCAAATCATATTAAAATAGGTAAAAAGCTACCTCATTATCATTCAGATCGAATGCAATTAATCGTAGCAGCAGGCAGAAAAAAATCTAAAGCTGTGGCAAGATATTTCAATGATCAGGGGGGTATACATAATTTATATGGAGAACACCCAAAAAAACTTAATTTTGCAGTCAAGGGAACGCTGGCAGCTTTTCAGGATCATGCGTGCACTCATAAAATTGTAGAATTTAAAAATATTCTCATGGCACAGGAATATGACGTGTTACTTGGCAATGTCTGGTTGATAGGAGGAAAAAATTGTTGGTATCAGTTTCGGTATCACCGGGTAAACTGTAGAGCTGATTATAACCCAAACCAACTGTATTGGTCATTCTCAGGAAAAAGAGCTAATTATATTATTGATATAACTAATAGAAAGGATTTGTATTAAATTAGTGAACCGGAGGTGTGCACTGCATGCTCAAAAAAGATAACTTAGGATTAATTGTGATTTTCGTGGAAAATCTCACGAAAAATAGCAGAAGATATATCGGCGTCTGTTGCATACTCTTATACAATTGCAACGAGTCATGGATATTATTACTGCCTGAAATATATTTAATGAAAGTTAATATCATGGATAAACACTTGTATAAAAGTATGTAATCACTACCAGAATGACGGAGTTATTTCAGCACCGTTTATCTGTTAAAAACAAGCGTTTTTATTATTCAACTAAAACTCTGAACCGGAGTTAATATTAAAATTTCCTTTAAAGCAATAGCTTTTATTTTCTCAGGTTTAAATATATCAATTAACATCTAAATCATTGAAAATTTACGATACAAACAGTTAATTTATCATTTATAGTTTTATTTTATAAATTTAGAGATTGTAAGCGTATTTATCAATTAAAGTAGAAGTATTCATCTGCTAAAAGTTCACCTTCATTATTCATAAAGTCAGTAATAATAATTTCAGCTCTGTCATTGGCACTGAAACTTATTGCGTTTTGATTAAATAATATCTTACGAAAGATGTTCCTTCTTAATCTTGATATATAAGCCATGTTTTTTTTATGCACCAATACAACAGTATTATAACGCCGGCTAAAAATATCTTCTATTTTTACAGGAGTATCATTACGTATATGGAAAGTAGCGACATCCAACATTAAATCTCTGAAAGCAGAACGGTATTCGGAAAAATCAGTATCAATATTTTCTTTTGCATTTATTAATCTTGCAATTTTTTCTATACTCAAAGGTTTTTGTTCAAGACATGATGAGGTAAAAGCAATGCTAATATCATCATCATATAATCTAAGCGCATTCCGTACAGTAATTATATTATGAAAATTATAAAACTTAATTACATCGCCGGACAACTCTGTTTTAAAAAAACGAGGATGAGTGCTACGCAAATTTCTTAATAATTCTGTAAAGCTTTCTCTGTTAATAGCATTCATTTCTATTGATTCATAATTGCAACACAAACCCATCAATACTCTCGCTGTTCCTGTAGAAGACAATACCCTAAAAATTCGTGGTGTAAGTATAAATGCGTTTGTAAACACTGCAGTAGTAAATTGTATAATATTGGAAGCAAATGCAAGATATCGCATCACTGGTTTGGGAATTTTTCCAAAGTTATTATTCGTGCCATTTAGTAATGGGAATATACATGTGATTATAGTTTCTGCAAGTATACCTATAGCAAGAGGAGTTGATTCAACCAATATAAGTGAAGAAAAAACAGCAACACCACTTAATGCTAATACAGTAAGCGATATAGCAAGTGTTGCACCGGTGCTCTGTTTAAAAGAACCTCTTAATCCAATCCAGCTTAGTATATAATCCCATACAGATTCTGACTTGTTGCCTGTAGGATCTGTTTTCATAATCGGATTGTTGCTACAAAAAGCATATCCATCACCAAAAGAATCTTCACTAACAAAAT
>JAPORK010000418.1 GCA_026710285.1 Endozoicomonadaceae bacterium
ATTGTATTTGTACAGCTGGCATTGCAAATTTTTTCTGATCTTCGCACTAAAACTGTGTTGCTGATTGGGGCCGGGAAAACAGTTGAACTGGTTTGTCAACATCTGTACAAATACAATATAAAACATACATTTATTGCTAACAGAACGCTTGAACGAGCCTTTTCTCTGGCAAAAAAAGAGAATACCTCGGCAATTTTGCTTGGGGAAATCCCGGGCATTTTGCATCAGGCAGATATTATTATTTCATCAACAGCCAGTCAGTTACCGATACTGGGTAAAGGCGCAGTAGAGCAGGCACTAAAAAAGCGTAAACGCAGTCCGGTCCTGATGATTGATATTTCTGTTCCACGGGATATTGAGCCTGAAGTAGCCACATTATCTGATGTTTATTTATACTCAGTAGATGACTTAAAGTCGGTTATCAGTGATAATATCCGCAGCCGTGAAAAAGCAGCAGAAATAGCCGGCAAGATTATCAGTAACAGTGCAGAACAATTGCTGGCAAGATTGCGATCTCGTGATGCTGTCTGTATACTACGTCTTTACCGGAAAAAAGCTGAAGCAATAAAAAAAGCAGAGCTTGAAAAAGCGTTACGTTTGATTGCTACCGGAAAACCATTTGAAAAAGTAATGGTGCAAATGGTGGACAATCTTACTAAAAAATTAATACATGCACCCTGTGTTGCCATACGTGAATCTGGCAGTTATGGTGAAACAGAAAAAATAAATTGGGCACAGGAACTGTTAGGAATTTCTGTCAGAGATGTAATAAAAGATCATGAAGATATCTGTAATTAATCGTTTAGAACAATTAAAACAGCGTTTCTCTGAACTGGCTTTATTGCTGGGTGACGCTGATACCATTAATGATCAGGAACGTTTCCGCCGTTATTCGCTTGAATATGCCGAACTTGAACCGGTTATTGACTGTTACAGCCACTACCTGAAGTTAATAAGCGACAGAGAAGAAGCGCAGGAGTGGCTGGAAAATCCGGATGAAGAAACCAGCGCTTTAGCAGAAGAAATACTGCTGGAAACAGCGGATGAACTGGTAAAAACAGAAAAACAGCTGCAATTGCTATTACTGCCGGAAGATCCTGATGATAAACACAATATATTTTTAGAGATAAGGGCCGGAACCGGGGGCAATGAAGCGGCTATTTTTGCCGGAGATCTGTTTCGTATGTACTCCCGCTATGCTGAAAGTTGCAAGTGGAACGTTGAAATTATCAGTGCAAATGCCGCTGAAATGGGTGGCTATAAAGAAATTATTTCCAGAATTACTGGTCAGAATGTTTATGCCTGGCTTAAGTTTGAATCAGGTGCACACAGAGTTCAGCGTGTCCCTGAAACTGAATCGCAGGGTCGTATTCATACCTCTGCATGTACAGTAGCTATTTTACCTGAACCGGATCAGGCAGAAGAGACGGATATTAAAAAAGAAGATTTAAGAATTGACACTTACCGCTCTTCTGGTGCAGGTGGTCAGCACGTTAATACCACAGATTCTGCCGTGCGTATTACGCACCTGCCAACCGGTTTGGTGGTAGAATGTCAGGATGAGCGCTCACAACACAAAAATAAAGCAAAAGCAATGGCACTGCTTGCTGCACGGTTGAAACAGGCGCAACAGGAAGCACAAAGGCAATCTGTTGCCAGTCAGAGAAAAAGCCTTGTTGGTAGCGGAGATCGTTCTGAACGGATACGTACTTATAACTATCCGCAGGGACGGGTTACTGATCACCGTATCAATCTGACACTCTATAAATTGCCTGAAATTATTGCGGGTGATCTGAGTGTTGTGCTTGAACCTTTGCGGAGTGAGCATCAAATAGAACAGCTGGCTGCTATTGGTGAAAGTTGATATTGTTGCATGCGTATCAGTGAATTTATAACCAGGGCAACCAAAGCGTTATCTTCAACCAGCAGCACACCCCGACTCGATAGTGAACTGCTTTTATGCCATGCGCTCAAAAAAGAACGTGCATGGTTGTTTACATGGCCGGAGTATTCTCTGACAGTTGTCGAGGAAAAACAAGCCGGCGAATTACTGGCACGTCGTTGTGCTGGGGAGCCTGTTGCGTATATTATTAAGCAAAAATACTTCTGGTCACTCTCCTTAAAGGTTAACCGCTCTACACTCATTCCAGGACCTGATACGGAGCGAGTGGTTGAACTGGCGCTGGATGTGTCGGTACCAGCAACTGCGCGTGTACTGGATTTA
>JAPORK010000411.1 GCA_026710285.1 Endozoicomonadaceae bacterium
ATAATCTGCATATCTTCTATAATCCTAATCGATTTAGTTAATTAGTTAAAGCTATGAGATGAGTCATATCATGGCAGGTATAAGCTGGATCTTTTTGGTTTTAGACACGAAAGATTTATTTTAGTTTTTTCTTATTTAAAAATAATAGCAGGTAGTGTTTATATGGATACCCGGAACTGGCACCCTAAAACCTGAGACTTTATATTATCTGTTTTATCTTTTACTTTCTTCTGATGACTGATCTGTTACATTACTTTCTATCACCTCAGCTGAACGACTATAAAGATCTAAAAACTTTATTTTATGACTTTCACCATACAAAACAAGCCGCCAGTCTTTTAACTGTATCGCTCTATATACTGGGTTAGCGTAAATTAAAGTGTTCACGCATTCTTGACCAACAGGTTTCATCAGATCCCAAATTTTTTGTGTTTTGTCGTAAGAGCATGAGGCTAAGCGTTCATCTGCCAGTACAATAACGTCTGTGATAGTGTCAGTATGTCCGATAAGCGTTTTTATACATTCCTCTTTGTCAGGTTTTGTCCAGTCCAAAACCTTTATAATGCTACTAGCCCAGGAGATCAGGATTTTATTTTTCAGCTCTGTGACTCCCGTAGGAAAATAGTTTTTATCATTGAGTTCTATCGTTTTTTCACCCTCCTTACCATCAGGTTGTTGCAAATTCCAAACCGTTATGAGATTCCATGAGACAAGAAACCCGTTTTCTAATACTAGAATACCTTTTATCCAATAAGGAGCATTATCTATAGTTTTCACGCACTCCTGCCCATCAGCCTTTGTAAGATCCCAGATCTTTATTGTACTGTCATCACTAAATGATGAAAGTCTATCATCTTTTAATGACCTGATTCCGGTGATGCGATTATTATGTCCCCGCAGGATTTTCACGCACTCTGTTCCGAAAGGTTTTTTCAGATCCAAGACCATTATTTCGTTGTTCCCAGTGCTGAAGGCTAGATATTCATTGGTTAGTAACGTTATGTTACCGATATTCGGAATATTAGCAAGCAACGTTTTCTCGTACTTTGGATCAGTAAATTTTGTTACACGCCAGACTTCCAGATTGTTTTCAATAGTATAAATGATAAGACGATTATCTTTCAGTTTTATAAACTTATAGTGCTTCCCGGTCACTCCAAAAATAGTTTTTTCAGCGTCCTGATTATTGTTTAGTGTCACATCTAACAACTGTAAATTTCCATCGTCAGACTGAATAATCAACACATTATTACTAAACGCTCTAACCATCCGGGTATCCTTATCCTTAAAGGATGTTTCCAGCGTTTTCACATATGGGGTCTGATTTTCTATTTTTTTGTGATTACTGATGGCTCTGATAAGTGCTACCATTTGTGGCAGTGATGCTAAATTAAAATTAAATTGCGGATCATACTGAATGATTAAAGATCGCAAGTACTCTGTCAGTGCAGATTGAGCTTGCAGATTCCATGACTCTGATTGTAAACAGCGATGCAAAGATAGTTGGTTTCCATAATATTTTGTGACCAGTAAAGGTGCTATGGACTGAAGATTAATGGTGTTCGCCAGATGACAGCAAGTCCTTTTCAAAACACAAATACTGGGAACATCAAGATATTGTGCGATATATTGTAATACTTCATCAGAAAAGCTAAGAAGACTCACAGAATCAGTTTTTGTGATTTTAGTTTTAGTGCTTTTGTTCTCAGCAGTTTTTTCCTGCTCACAGCGAGATTCGGGACTTCCTATACACCCGGCAGTTTTTTTCTCTATATTTGCAATCATACATTTATCTCTTGTTATGCACTGTTTTCATTTTGACAAAATATTCTATAGCATCAGCTATCAGCAGACTTTAATGATAAGAGACAATGCATTGTGAGGCAGGTTCCATGCCAAAGGAGGATCAGCACTAATGTGTTAGTGTAACTGAGCAGAATGTAAAAAAATCAGAACATCTTGTGTCGGACAGAAGGTTGAATCACTTTATTAAAATGGATCCTCCAACTAAAAATTAATGGTGCGCCAATCAACTGGATGCAGAGTATTTTACAGCCTGTCAGTTAACAGCTTTATCAGGAACTGCGAATTCTGTCTTAGATGAATGAGTTTTTTACAACATTAATATTTTAATAATGTCTTAATGCTTGTTATGCAGACACACTTAAACAAGACATTACCTAAATACCTAAAAATTATTATTGATTTTAATTTTTATT
>JAPORK010000121.1 GCA_026710285.1 Endozoicomonadaceae bacterium
AGCAGCGATACCGACAATAGATGAGCTTTTAAACCAACACCCTCTTTTTAAATATCCTTGCTGTTAAATAGCACGCTCCGGTTATTCAACCATCACTCAACCCTATAACCAGGAAGCAACCCACACTGTTAATTTGTCAGATCGCATATGATCATGACACAAATTAAAACAGCTACTCGTCTTAATACCAAACAAATAACATCTGGTTATTTAAATTCCTCCAATGAAAGTCACAGAGGATTCACATGCAAAAAGTAATCATTTCACTAATAACATTCTTTGTTTTACAAAGTAGTATTTTTTCACAAGCGTCTTTTACATACAGAGACAACATACTTGAATTTAAAATGAAAGCAGATCATTTTATGTCGTCGAACAAAATAGCAGCAAGCATAAAAGACGCTAAAAACATGACCATAGATTTTTGGGCCTATACACGTTGTTTTACAAAAAGGCATCAATACACATCCGTCTACGCTAAAGGAGATAAGCTTTATGTGTATTCACAGAGAAAAGGTTCCAAAAAGGTCGCACACTGTTTTACTGACTGGCTTAAAGATGGAGGTACTAATTCATTTAAACACAATCCATCTAAACTTAATTTTGCTTTTGAAGGAGATCTTTTCATCATGCCTCCTGGTACTAATGGCTTTAAAGTAATGATTGCTGTGCAAGATATGGTGCTGGCACAGGGGCATGCAGGTGCTTCTAACAACTGGTGGATTGGAGGTGTTCATTGCAAAAACATAAGCAAGCATCGCCTGGAGTGTCCGGCTACCAATGCACGAGTAGGATACGGCGAGTGGGGATACAATCTGCCGCCTGTCTGCTTTAAACGACGTCACAATCATGTTCACACTATTGAAATAGTTGATTGTTAAACCAACAAACAAAAATTAAAAAAACATCCACAAATTAACAATAGTTTTTTAATAATCAGGTACAATTTTGACCTGAAGGTAAAATGATTCATCAACTTTGCACGAGGACCCCTCCTTCAGGGCTGTCTCTTAGTCACATTTTTTTAAGCTCCGGTTTTTATTCACAGATTTATTTTCGCTGAATATACCAATCTTTACTGAATGCCCCGTGGGCTGAGCCCTGTCAAAGCCCCACTGCTTTTGGTCTCCGGGCTTCGACAGACTCAGCCCACAGTTGTACGCTCGAAAGGCTGGTATATTCGGCAGAAGACAAACTTTACAAAATAAAAGTTAGGACTTAAAAAATGTGACGAAGATACTATCTGCTTGCATGATTAATTTTTTGGTTTAATATTGGTCAATATAATTATCTCGTTTTCTTTGTTTTCTTTGTTTTCTTTGTTTTCTTTGTTTTCTTTGTTTTCTTTGTTTTCCTTGCAGACCTTCTCTCGTCGTTTTGTTCATGAATAAATCCATGACAATCCTTGTTTATTTTTTTGGATTTTGTATTCAGGAGAACAGTAATGAAAAAATTTCTTCAACTGCAACTGATTATTATGGTTTGGCTGGTTTTGTCCCTCCAGGTTGTAACGGCTACAAACTCAAATGCAAAGCAGGGTCATTTTGCTTTCAGAAAGGGCGGTCAGAACATTACTCAGTTAAATCTGAAACCCGGTGATAGCGGAACACTCACGGTACAAAATAGCGGTGATGCTGACATTAGTGATTTCTGGATGAATCAGTTACCCTCAACAACAGTGAGCATCCTGAACAATAACGGTGTCGGTGCCAGTCCCTGTCCACTGAATCAGAATAATGAAACAACATTAGCATCAAACGCAAACTGCAAGGTAGGATACAGAGTACCGCCTAATGCTAATCCTGATTATCTCACGCTGATCCCGCTTGGTGACGGTGCAGATAACAGCGGTACAGCCATGCTGAAAATTAATATTAGCCGGGTGGGTCATGCTATTTTTCGCCAATACAATCAGGCGATTACCCATTTAGACCTGAAGCCTGGCGATACAACAACATTTGAATTGTATAATGCCGGTAATGCTACAATTACTCATCTCAGATTGCTGGGATTACCATCCGGCATGACGTTCAGTGGCAGATGCAGTGGACAGTTTGCTCCTTTGCGTGCAGGAGAAAAATGTACTACAACTTATACTGTCCCCACTACTGCTAAGAAAAACACCTTCACTTTGACAGCCACCGGTAATCCATACAGCAGTGATAACAGCAGTTCAGCTGTACTGACAATCAATATCATTCCAACCAAT
>JAPORK010000304.1:0-633 GCA_026710285.1 Endozoicomonadaceae bacterium
ACTATGCAAACCCAGCTCTTTGTTTGCTCCAGTGGTATATTTGTGTATATCGTAGGCAGACAAAAACCCTCTGTGCTCTCTAATTGAGCGAGAGGAAAGTTCGTTTATGTAGTTCCAGACAAAATTAACCGCACCTCTCATTTTCTTGAGCAGTTTCGCGTGTTTGTCTTTAACTCTTACTTTCAGTGTCTTTGTCTTTTCCATGCAGGTATGTTAGCATTGGTGTATGGAAAAATCAACAGAAATTAGAACCGGCAGGCACTGTGTTTTTAATATGCATGTTCATTTGGTGTTTGTAGCAAAATACCGAAGAAAAATCTTTGACAGAGACTCTTTGAAAGAGCTAAAAACCAGCTCCTTGATGTGGTACCTTGCAGTGCTTACGCACCAAGAGAATCATTCTCATTTGAAGTCTCATATAACACTTTTTTGAGACTCAATCTGTGTAGTTAAACCTCTAACTGATCTTTGATCAGTCTTTGATAAGGCATAAAATCATGAGCAGTTGTATATTTTTTGCTCAAAAAGTAAGTGTTTTATCTGGTTATTAAGAATCATTCTCTTGGTGCGTAAGCCTTGATCTTAGCTCTCTAACTGAAGCTTTGATACCTACACCTTTTGCTGCCAGCAAAA
>JAPORK010000304.1:670-2200 GCA_026710285.1 Endozoicomonadaceae bacterium
CTTGTACCTTTTCTGAACACATCCCTGTTTTCCTTAATTTTATTTTCTATTTGGTAAAATGTTAGGAAAACATATTTTGAAAGGGTTGTAAATCATAGCTTAGAAGCACTAGTAATACCTATCAGATCACTTTTTTGAATAATATATTTGGTTAGATAATCAAACTTTATTTGCAATAATTGTTTTTTATCCACAGACTTACTAACAGGTAAACCTAAAATATTATATTGCCATGAAATAGTATTACCTGCCGGTGTGATAACAGTCTTTGGTTTACCATCAGACAAGTAGGTATACCATGTTCGCCTGCTATCTTCTCCGACTTGCCATATAAGATCTCCGACAGGATTACAGTCCGCAGAATACAATAAATATTTGTGATAATCTCTGACTAATTCTGCCCATTTCTCAATGATTTTACCTGTTAAATTGTTAAATTATATAAATAATATATTTTATTTACAGCAGGATCAATCATATCACTCACCTGTCCCCAAAGATCGTAATATTTGCTGATGACTCTTTTTTTCAGGATCAATTACTGAGAAAGTTCTGCCAAAGCTATCATAAAATGTGGTTACTGTTTTTGTTAGAAATAAACGACTACTGCTAATACAGATTACTTCAATTGAAGATAAAGTAGAAAAAGAAGCTGATAATATACTGTGAATAACTTGTTTATCTAAAATGTTGCATGAATCTTCTCCACTGATCATGGCTTAGTTTGACCATTATGCAGGCTGTTCTGCTGTAATTATTAGTATTCAAAAGATAATGGTAAGTTTTGGTAACAGCAGCCAGCCTTTTACCCGCAGGATTAAAGTGCATTAAATCCCAGCTCCACTCCTGTCTCAGACCATCCGAATTACCTATACTGCCATTGTTGTAATTAACTTACAAATTAATACTGGGTCAATGACCCATATTACTAATCAGGTTATCTGCTTTTATATGCATAAAAAATATCTCGGTACGAAGATCGACCTGTGTATTCTACATTTTTTAAAAATTAAAGGCATTAGACCATAATGAGTTATTATTTTCTGCTTTGTCTGTTTTTAGTTTTTTATACTGACAGGTTGACCTAAATAAAACATTATGCTGTTGCTCTTTTTTACTGTCTGCTAGCTGAGGTTGTAGTATGATACTATCATCTTCTTTTGCTAATAATACAGGAAAGGCGTACTCACAAAGTTGTATACAAAAAAAAAGAAAAATACATATTATTTTTTTATTTATATATACAGAAGATGATATAGACATATTTGATATGATTCTTAGAATCATTAAAATCAAAAAGTATATATGGCTTAAAAAGCCTGATTTTTATAAGAATAATCGTCTGTTAAGTTTAAGAGAAAAAACATAGATTTTTAATATAATATGTAAAAATACTTTTGTTTTTGTTGAAAAAAATTATAAAGTTAATAGCTCATTTCTTTGTTTCAAAAAAGCTTAGCATGTAGCTGGCTGAAAGGTAAATTCTTTGGTTAGTAGCTGATAAAAAAAATACAAGGACATAAATAGATA
>JAPORK010000101.1 GCA_026710285.1 Endozoicomonadaceae bacterium
CCGATGCTCACGCTATTACTCTCAAAATGGGTGACCTCAAGTCTGACTTAAACGGGTTTGCCTGCAGGGCTTTTTTCAAAGCAAAACTGCTACATAACTTTTTTAATTTATTATACTCCCTCGCATTTTATAAAAAAGCAATGCAAATAAAGCTGTTGCTTTCCATAAAAAACCTGTTTAAAATAGACGCCTTTAACGGATGGTTGCACTGAAAAAAGAAAGATATTTCACATAAACTCATTGAGTTTTGAAAAAGAGCAAAATCCAACTGTATTATCAAAACAGCCGCATTAAAAAACGATACCTCAACATCTTTATTTAATTGAAAAGATGTTATTTTTGCGATAAGACATTATCAACCGATTATCAATACAGATCAGGAGCAAATAATGAACACTGATACTTTTTCTTTGGCGTCACAGCTAAGCAATTATGGTTCGCTGGTACTGCCAGCAAACAACGTTACCCACGTATCTGAACTCAAAGATGATCCTAATTACCTTCGAATGAGGAAGCAGCTCGTTGGAGATGGCACACTGTTTACAGAACTACTAACATCTTTCTCAAAAGATGAGTCATTGTATGAGCAAGTAGCGGATTTTTTTAATGCGATAAGCTCAGGTCATTCAGATCATGTCTTGTTGTCTACCGTATATCGCAGCACTCTACATACATTTGTTAAGGAACTGAACAGACAAAAAGACACAATTCCAGAAAGCTTTATGTTCTCTATGCTGTATCGTTACGCAGAAGGGGTGAGCGCCTGCTTTGAGGGAAACTTTGCTCGCCTTCAGGACGCTAAAAAAATTCTTAAAGCCCACAGCAAAGGAGGACTGGAAGGGTTGACCACTATAGTCACAGAAAGTTTACTTCACCAGTTTACAAGCCACTTTCTTTTTCAAAAGCGGCTGACAAATGAGCTTGCATTTTCTAAGGGGGATGCGGTTCACGTGCACAACTTCTTTTACAATATTGTCTGCAACCAGTTTGGTTTGGAAGAAATTAAGGATGATTATGCTACTAGAAGAAATATCAAGGATAGTGTTATCGAAGAGTATTTTTCAGGCGTTAATTTTTTGATTAACAGATTTCATACCGTTCGTGCACTGAAAGAAAACATATATTCTCAGGTATCAGTAATTTTTTCTGAAAACAAAAAAAGTCATTTACTCAATAGTGAAAACGTCTCTGCCGGAGAGCTTATATCCGAGTTACTAAACGACCTGGAATGTGGACCCCTCTCAGCATGTAAAACAGTGGAAAATGGACGTGCACTCGAACTGAAAATATCAGATTTGATTTCCATAAATGATGATAATACTTACTCTTTAGCTCATTTCAGTGAAC
Organism: Endozoicomonadaceae bacterium; assembly: GCA_026710285.1. GTDB lineage: Bacteria > Pseudomonadota > Gammaproteobacteria > Pseudomonadales > Endozoicomonadaceae > JAPORK01. The sequence continues at coordinate 1,348 of JAPORK010000101.1, forward strand.
ACATGCAGGCCTGGTTAGCACTTAGACATAAAAAAAACGATCCGGAAATATTAGAGGTTATTCTCGATCAGACTGGTAAAACACAATATATTGGCAGCATAGACAATCTTTTTTTCTGGGTTTTTGATCCAGAGAATAGCAGCACAGAATCACTAAAAAAAGGACATAAATGTACTTTTGACAAGGAAAACTATACTTCGTTGCAACTATCTCATCTCACATCGCTTCATTCCGGAAGCTTACCAACAACCAATATGCATGCACTGTTGATTCAGGCGTTAGATCAGACAAACAAGGCAGAGGATGTAAAGAAATTTTTTCTGGATATGAATGGAATGGATATATTGTGCGGACTTCCACTGTTTATCACAGAAGAGCTGTCTGAAGCACTGAAAGCTAAAGCAGATAAAGACGCCGTATTTAAAAATGAGCTGTTTCGGGTTTTTAATGAACATTTAGAAAAATCAGAGTTAGCAGAACCAACTACTCTTTTAGAACTGTTTTTGTTCAATTTGCATAAAAGAAATCAGGGTGATATTAATCATATCACAAAACACATGAATGCCTGGCACATCAGAGATTTTTCAGAAGCAGCTATACGAAAATTATTCAGTGAAGGCGATTGCATACAGTTATTTTATCAGGCATGTTACTGCCAGAACACAAAAATAATGCAACACATATTAGCAACAGGTTTTTGCAGTGGTTTGGTTAATGCACCAGACTCATCTGGTACGCCACTAATGCTTGCTGCTGAAAATGGTGCATTAGAGAGTGTAAAAGCATTACTGGAGCATGGTGCTGATGCTAATATGCGGGACGAAGAAGGTTATACAGCGCTGATGTTTGC
>JAPORK010000453.1 GCA_026710285.1 Endozoicomonadaceae bacterium
TTATTACCGCAGCCAATGGATTACAGCATAAAATCATTTTTGATAATTTTGGTCGTCCGGTGATGCGTTTCGATGAAAGCATCTCAGCAAAAGGAGTGAGACAGCCAGATCAATGGAAATTAACAAAAAAAATAGATTATGATCTGTATGGTCGGATTAAAAGTAAAATAGCCTATCTGTTGGATAAAAATAATAAATTAATCCCGCTTGTAACGATCAGAGAGTACGATGATAGGGGGCGTATCCGGTATAGTCATCTGCCTGATGGAGAAACAGCTGTTACTCTCTATGATAATCCGGATCGTTGTATGGTCAGTTACACTATGGACCGCCATGGTCTTCGTTCTCCACTGACAGCTATTGGTAATAATTCGCTTAATAAGCCTATATGGAAGAAAATATTTCCCGCTTCTTCTACATCTTTTCCTGATATAAAAGCACTGTGCAACATAGATAACCAGAAGACAAATGTTAAACACTATTTTACTATTTATGATGGTTTTGGGCGTATTGTTATGACTAAAAATCCTTTAGATCATATAATTAAAAAACGCTATGATTATATGGGTAATGTCGTGTCAATTACAGATCCGGATAATAATACTATCCATTTACAATATAATCTGACAGGACAAGTTACTGCTAGCTGGGCTCTTCCTGCTTCAGGAGGTAAATATCTTCTTGCTTCTGCCGGATATAATGCCGCAGGTCAAACTATATGGAAAGCTGGAGAAGATGGTAAAAAAACCTGGTTTACCTATACGCCTTCCGGTCAGGTTGCCACCGTTGTTACACCAGCAGGGCATACTATCTCCACAGAGTATAATTTTTTAGGATTGCCTGTTGCTAAATATGTGGATAACAAACTATTGCAAACAACAGGTTATGACCATGTCACTGCTTTGCCGGTAATAAAAAATGATATGACCGGTACAACAAAAGTGACTTATAGTATTGACAATTTACCATTGCAACTGGTTCACAAAGGTAAAAATGATTATCCGAATTATCATTTATCATGGCAATACGATAATAATCGACGTGTGATCAGCTTTTTTAATGTTGCCGGTGATCAGATGCGCACTGCTTATGACAACCTTGGCAGAATAACTGCATTATACTATCAGTCACATATAGGCAAAGAAGAAACTCTATCAACACCTGTATACGACGGATTTTCGCGTATTTTTTCGATAAAATATGGTAGTGGAATGCAGCGGAAAATTGCTTATGATGCATGGGGAAGAAAAAACCAAGTTACTGATACGCTAGGCAATAAACTATTAACCAGCTGGAATTTAAGTTATGATGCAAATGATAACATTACCACCCTCATAAAACAGGCAGATAATCATCAACAGGCCATTTTAAAGTATCAGTATGATAATCTGGATAACCTTGTGACAATGAATTGTGGAGGTTCTGCCGGATTACCTTTATGTCCACGAGATACTGCTACCAGAGGTATACAGATTAACAGTATTCCGGTGATTATTCATCAACACTATACTTTTACACCATTGAATCGCCTGGCACAGGTCAGAGAAGTTTTACAAAATGCAGGGACAGGAAAAACTTTAGCTAAAGTAGTTACTTATGATTATAGTGATAAAAATGCTCCTTTACGTCTACAACAAATAAGTACACAGTGGAATAACAAGACAGAAGACTTGCATGAATTTAGTTATGATATTACAGGTAATATGATAACAGATGGGGAAGGTAATCATATTACCTATAACCCCTTTAACCAAATCACACATGTTGTTAAGCCAGACGGACAACAGGGCAGTTATACTTATAATGGCAATGGTAAAGAAGTGTCTGATAAAAATAATTCAGGAACATACTATCTTTTTTATAGTGGTAATCAACTGATTAATGAACAAATTGACAGCCCGGAACAAAAAACACACATCATTGGTTATCAGGGCGTAGCTAAAGCGATTGATGGTAGTATTTATCAATACAATGAAAGCAACTATAAAAAAGATGTTACCGGTATATTAACAAAAAAACCAAATGATTCTAATGGTTATCAACTTAGTCAGCGTACTGTTTATAGTCCCTATGGCATGCGCTGGAATAGTAAACCTGCTGCTGTTCCACTGTATAAATATAACTTAGTAGGGTTTGATGGAGAACGTACAGATATCCTTACCGGTTGGCAATTTCTTGGTGCAGGACATCGAACGT
>JAPORK010000185.1 GCA_026710285.1 Endozoicomonadaceae bacterium
CTGCTTTAGCTTCTCTGCCACTTCCATCATAAACATAATGGCTATGTTGTCCTTTTGGTGTAGTAACATCAGTTATCTGATTAAACGCATTGTACGTCAACAGATTTTCTTCACTATCAGAAACCATATTACCAGAAACATCATAGAAAAGTGAATGTGCCGCTGGCTGTTCAATGTTCCACTGTGTATTAATTCGTTGCAGACGTAATGGTGTTTTAATAAAATAGTGATAAGCAGTAATTTTTCTCAGCATTTTATTTTGATTTACATTTATTAGCTGTTCGTTAAGCTGAATCAGTCTGTTTAGTGCATTAAAAGTATACGATTGTCTGGTAATGACAGGCGCCTTCTTTAAGCCTGAACCGGTAAAGTGGGTTTCTCTTGGGCACAGAGGTAAACGGGCAGAACCGGTACAACGCATAGAGGTTAAGTTGTCCAGCAGGTCATAGGTATAATAGAGTATTGCCTGCTGATTTTTACCTACACTTTGTCTTATGGACACAATGTTACCAATTTTATCATAGCGATACTGCCACTTTGATAATATTTTCCCTTTCAGCATATCAATTATCTTATCCTGCTGGTCATTCTCGTTATAATGAATAATACGTTGCATACCACTGCCATAACGAGTAGAAACAAGGCGTGAAAAATCATCATAAATCGGATGATACAGTAACTGTTTTTTATGATTAACGGGCTGATAATACAGACTACTGATACGTCCAAAAATATCATAGTCTGTCTGTATACTGTTACCTGAAAGATCTGTAGTGCTGATTAACTGCCGGTTTTGATTATATCGCCAGTCTAAATGATAATCCGGATATCCGTGTTCCCCGGAGTGATTAACCTGCTGTAATTTGCCGTCATCACTGTAATGATAAGTGGTGGTTCCTGTTATGTCATTTTTTTTAATAATACGCCTGGACAAGTGATCAAAACTTATTTTTAATAGCTGACGTTTATTTACATATTCACTGACAGGTAAGTTTAAAACATTGTACATCCATAAAATTGTATTTCCTGATGGTGTTGTACTTGCTTTTAATTTACCGTCTGAAGTGTAATTATAAAGTGTACGTTTTCCGTCTTCTTTAGCCTGCCATAAAAGATCACCAGCTGCATTATATTCAATTGAATCAAGCAGATAGTTATACTTATCTCTGGCAGGCTGTGCCCATTTTTGTATAACCTGACCTGTCAGATTATATACGTTGTGTAGTTTATCTCCGACAGGGTCAACAATATCACTTACCCGTCCCCACAGATCAAAATGCTTACTGATTACTCTTCCCTGTGCATCAGTAACTGAAAAAGCTCTTCCAAAACCGTCATAACGTGTTGTAACGGTTTTGGCTTCAGGCAGAAGGTTGCTATTCAGACAAAGTTTTTTGATTGAATCCGCAATGGTAACAGAAGCAGGCAATATGCTCTGTATAACCGGCTTATCCAGCACATTAGCACGTAGTACAGAAATAACTGAATGATGCTGGTGCTTATCCAGACAATAACTGACAATACACCGGTCAGGATCACTATACTCTTTAATAATTGTTTCTCCGTCAGGCAGATCAGTACGTGTTACATGTCCCATGTCATTATAATGAAACCAGGTAATCAGTGGATGAACTATACCATGGTCATCAATTGTGTAAGCTATTTTATCAATTACACGACCATAATTATCATAAGTAACATGTTCTACTGGTCGCCACTGACCAGGTAACATTTTTCCCTGTGCAGATATGGCTTCAGCAAATACACTCAATGGTTTACCGGAACCATCAAAAATTATTTTCTTCTGCAGACCATTTGCAGCAGTAATAATGAGCTGATTAAGTGATTCTGATACAGTATACTGATAGCGTTCGCTGGTTGCAAAAGGTGTTCCTGTAGCAAAATCAGTTTGTATCAGGCGTCCCTGGTTATCATAATGATAACGAATAATATTTTTGCCTTCAGCATCACGACGTCTAAGTACCTGATTGGTGAAGAGGCTGATCGTCTCCACTGGTGATTGTCGCCACGTATCATCACTCAGTTTAATCATTGAATAGCTGGTTCTGCTGTAATCATCTGTATTAAAAAAATAATGGTAGGTACTGGTAACAGTTTTTAGTTTTGCATTAACTGTTGTTGTTCCGGTTAAAGTCTGTTGTTGTAATAATCCATAGGTAAAGCTGTTTTGTT
>JAPORK010000404.1 GCA_026710285.1 Endozoicomonadaceae bacterium
CTGATACTTTTACTCAAATTGATCTTGCTCCGGAAACAGTAAGGATAACTAATGCAAGCGATAATTCTGTGCAAAGATCTGTAATGCAAAACAATGGTCGTTTTGAAATATACAGAAATAATACATGGCTGCCTGTCTGTGAAAGCACACTGTACCAAAAAACAGCTCATGCTGCCTGTAAATCATTGGGATACATAGAAGCAAAGGATGAAGGGGCAAGAATTAATTTGCATGAAAGACTGAATACAACGAAACTCTCCTCTAATCCTGTCCACATTAACAGAGAATGTACCGGTTATGAGTATAATCTGGAGCAATGTCGTAAAACGAATACTGATACTGACGCCTGTACACAAAACAGGGAAGCGTTGCTTTCCTGCACCAATACTCCTTTCGTTTATAAGACTGATTTACCTTTCAGACTTACTGATCATACTTCAAATGATACTTATCGTTTTGATACAACAAATATCGGGACAGGACGCCTGGAGTATAAATCTAATAATACTTACATGACTGTTTGTCAGCATAAATTTAATGCTGCAAATGCAAACGCCACCTGTTATCAGATGGGATTTAATGGGGGAGAGTCTGTTTCTCTACAACAAGCGCCTTTAAATACAGCAAATCAGCTGCCACTTCAGTGGCAATGTACAAATTCTGAACAAAACCTTACTGCTTGTTCTTCGTCCGCCTTTAATCCCGCCAGCTTTGGCTGTACTCATGCCGATGATGTGATACTCAAATGTGGAAGAAGTGGTTTTTCAACAGACGGCTTGGTTCCTGTTAATTTTCGTTTAACAGACAGACACAGTAATGATGCATCCCGTGCAATTCTTACCCAAACAGGATTTGGGAGACTGGAAGTACTGTTCAGACTGCCAGGCAGCACCAGACTCAGATCTAACTTTAAATATTTAGGATTTTGTTCCGAAGATGTTTTAGACAGAGAACTACAACTTATATGTAAAGCTATTGGGTTTGACAAAGGAAGAAAATCTCATTTAACAGGCAAACTTCTGCCAGTTTTAAATGATGATAACAGAAGGAACTTATTTACATGTAGAAATAATAATATTTGTATGGCATATAAAGCACCACTTACAGGCATTTATCGATTTTTAACTCCTTGCAGTAATAATGTTGTTATAGAGTGTACTCATTCTAACTCTTCTGCGTTACAACTTATACCCAAAGTGTGTTCTGAAATACAAGAAAGAACCACTATTCTTTTTTCAGGCTCATATAATTATGGGGCAGACATCTGTCATCCTGACAGTTGCCCGCTAAAATACCGGGATGCTCATTCTTCACAACTATCTGGTAACCTTGAAAATTCGTGTCAAGAGAATTCGAAAACACAGTCACTGAATTGGCTGCAACTGTGGGAAGAACGTTGTGCTGCTACAATAAATTATTGTAATAGTTGTCATTTGCCTTATGAAGAAGCCCTTGATCTTGTAACTGATAATGAGCAGCAGGGAGAGACATTGCTTATTTCCCGTCAGTCTTATTCTGACAGGCATCAACACAACTCAATCAAACCAATTCTGATTAACCGGTTATCTCCGGGAAACCGTCCACGAATATTCCATCCAAAATCTCACGCACTGAAAGCAGATGTCTGCGCTGTTAATCATATTCTTAACGAACGACTGTTGGTAGGTCTTTATTCCACAAACAATGGCAGAGACTCTCAACTGCTATGGATATCACTGGAAAGTGAAAACACAAAATATCATATAAAAGAGTTATCCTTGGATGGAAGAAACCTTTTGTTACTCACTAATAACAGCATTTTTGCTCAAGATACAAATAGTACAATAATAAAACAATATTCTCTGAATAAAACCGTAAATGAACGTAACGATAATGTACGGTTTAATATTGATTATTCAGATTATCAGGAGATTAACTTACCTCAGGAAACAGATAATATTCTTGCAGCTTCGTTAAAAAATGATCAACTACATTTAGCAATAACATCAATACATGGCAAAACCTATTTAGCCTTAACAGATGGACGAAATGCCGATGATGTTTATGTAATGAGTTACAATATTTCTGATAAATCATGGAACTGTATAACAGAACCAGTCGATGGAGTTACTGCAAAAAATATTCATGATTATAGTATGGTTATTGATGACGACAATCAGATTCAGTTTTTAGCTCGTGAACCTATATCAATTC
>JAPORK010000291.1 GCA_026710285.1 Endozoicomonadaceae bacterium
AAATCACAGCCTTTACTCAATGTCGTTTACCTGATCGGTTCTCTTACGCTTGCAGCATTACCAGTATTTACCGCCAGTTTTTATAGTAAAGATGTCATTATTGCTGCAAGTTATACAACTGATAATTATGGTGAATGGCTGGCATTTTTAGGTTTGGCTGGTGCACTGTTTACCGCTTTATATGCTATGCGTATGTACTTTATGATTTTTACCGGTCAGCCGCGTACTCAGATTGTTAATTATAAACTCACTTTTTCAATGCAACTGCCACTGATTATTTTAGCATTTTTTAGCATTACTATTGGCTGGATTCAACTTCCGGAAGGGTGGCATTTTGGACCACACCTGTTAATTCCATGGTTGGCCAGCGCCATAGGATGGATACCATTACCAGATGAAGAGACTGCTCTATGGTTAGAAATTCTCGGAGGTTCTACAACAATTATTGGGATTGTAGCTGCTTTTTATATGGTTCGTAGCGAGTTAATAAAACGACGTGGTATAGGTAACAATCACTTCTTAAATAATGCATGGTATATTGATCACTTAATTCACTACATTATTGTTATTCCTTATAATAATCTGTGTTTAATTACTGAAATTATAATAGAAAAAATTTTCCTTACTAAAGGAATTGTCGGTACATTAACAAAATTACTAAACTTTGCTAATTACAGCATGAAACAGATACAAGCAGGTTCATTACAACGTTATTTGTATATTATGATACTGGGTGTTATTGTGTTTTTGTCGTGTGTAATTATTTAGCAAATCCCGGGGATATTGAGCATGCTGAGCTTTTTAATATTTTTTCCAATTCTTGCAGCCTGTCTGATTGTGGTTTTGGGCAAAAAAAATGCTGATCTGGCACGGATGATTACAGCTATTGTTTGTAAATTAGAATTAATTATCATTTTTTTTCTGTGGATAAAAAGTAATAACACAGGATGGACATACGCTGAATCTGTTGCATGGATGCCACAAATAGGTATTACCTATAAACTGGCCATGGATGGATTTAGTCTGGTAATGTTACTGATAACCGCTTTTTTAAGTGTGATTGCCATTGGAGTGGGTTGGCACAGTATAAAGCAATGGCACAACTTTGGACCTTTAATGCTAGTTATGCTAAGTGGACTCAATGGTGTTTACCTCTCCTTTGATCTGTTTTTGCTCTTTATTTTTTGGGAGGTCATGTTAATACCTATGTACTTTATGATCTGTTTCTGGGGAAGTGGTAAAGCAAAACAGGCTGCAATGCGTTTTCTGTTGTTTACGGTGGTAGCTTCACTACTAATGCTGGCAGGTATTATTGCACTTTACCTGTTAAAAAGTAAAGAATCCGGAGCACCACCGAATTTTGCATTTGATATACTATTCAGTTCACCGGTAAAAACAGGTGCGATGTGGATTACACTGGCTTTTCTAGTAGGGTTTGGTGTGAAAGTACCGGCTTTTCCACTGCATTCGTGGGCACCAGATACTTATAAATTTGCCAATCCGGCGGTAACAATTTTACTTGCAGGGGCTATGTCTAATGCAGGGATCTACGGTATTTTAAGGGTTTGTCCTTTTTTGTCACCCGAGAGTATGTCTTTGTTATGCAAAGCAGGTATGGCACTTGCTGCTATAGGTACTGTTTATATGGGGCTGATCGCTTATCGTCAACATAATATTCGTTCCATTGCCGTTTATTCAAGTATCAGTCATATGAATCTGGCCATGTTGGGTATATTTGCTTTACAGCTACAAGCTATTAATGGAGCAATGACACAACTCATTGCACACGCTTTCTCGATTACCGGAATCTTTGCCATCGTTGCAATGCTTGAAATAAGAGGTTTTTCAGGTGATTTCAGTGCTATGGGAGGACTGTTTAAACGGATGCCGCAACTGGCAAGTTTTTTTCTTTTTTTTATTATAGCCAGCATTGGTGTACCGGGTCTTGGTAATTTTGTTGCTGAAATCTTAATTCTTGCCGGCAGTTATCAGGTATCAGTTATGTGGACAATACTGGCTGCCACCAGTATTGTCATTGGTGTAGCTTATTTTCTGCGAATGTATGAATACACAATGCTTGGACCATTAAATACTAACTATCACGAAACAACTTTAACAGATACGAGTTGGCGGGAATGGTACATCCTTATACTATTAGCAATAGCTATTTTATGGTTAGGTCTTTATTC
>JAPORK010000449.1 GCA_026710285.1 Endozoicomonadaceae bacterium
GCAGAGCCAATATACTTATGATGGTAGTGAACGTGAAGTCAAACAAGTGACTAGTTCCGGAGATATACGCTATATGTTTTATGCAGGTAAAAAACTGGTAAGTGAACAAATCAACGATTTACAGAAAGACAAACACACTATAACTCCTTTAGGCGTAGCTAAAGCAATTGATGGGGTTATCCATGAATATTATGAACAAAACTACAAACAAGATATTACCAGCGCTCTGACAGAAAATGCGCATAGCAATGGTAACTGGGTTGTAAGTCAGCGAACTGTTTATAGCCCGTATGGCATGCCATGGCATGATCATAAATGCACTTCACAGCCTCTCTATCTGCGAACTTTAACGGGTTTTGATGGCGAGCAACATGATCCGGTTACCGGCTGGCAGTTCCTGGGTGCAGGGCACAGAACTTATAATCCATATGGACGTTATTTTGTTAGTGAAGATCCCGCTGGTGATGGATATGCTTTCGGTAGTAATAATCCTGTTATGCATACAGATCCTAGTGGAAATATACCTAAATGGTTGGGGGCTGCACTAAATGTCATGAAGTATGCAGGCACTCTCGGTATGGCTGCTTTGCATAAAAGATGGGCAAATGCAGTGGGGACAGCACTGCTGATGACAATTGCAACTGTAACTCTAGGTGCAAGCCTTGCTGCCGCAGCCGGACCACTGGTCGCTGTAGGTGTTGCAAGTGTATTCGCAGCCGCTGGCGGAATAGTAGTTACAGCTGCTGCTGTACCTCCCAACAAGGGTTTAAGTATTGCCAGTGCTGTTGCAGGTGGTATACAGATGGCGATAGCTATAGCTACTATCGGATTTTGTCTTATGCCTGCTTGTGCTACTGATATTGATGCTACTATTGGTGCTGATGAAAGCATGGTAGACAGTGGTCTTACGTTGCTGCCAGGTTTACAAGTGGGTGCAAACATCAATTCTGCTACGAATGATGCACTGGCAGCTTCAGCAAATATTTCAGATACTTCAGGCTCAGTAACGGCAGATATTATGAATGGTGTTACAGACAGACCTAGCATTATAGCCACTGAAGAAGCTAAAAGATTGAGGTCCTTCTTGGATCCTTTAGAGGAAGAATGTGATCATGCGATGTTCAATGTGCGAGATCCATTTCAGCTTGCAAATAACATGAACTCTATGAGGTTTTTAGTTTATTGTTTAGATTCTGAAGAACGAGATCAGGTATTCACAGTGATGGCCGGAGCGATGCAGTTAAAAAAATTAATTAATTTGAATACTTTGGCTGAATATTTGGAGAAAACACAATTTGCATTCCTTGATCGGATACCTGCATCCACAATAAATAACCTGTATAACAGCCTCACGGAAGATTTAGATTTTATTACTAGCTCTTCTGTGGATGATATAGAAAACAGTGGCAATGGTTTAATTCTTACCGATCAGGTTAAAGTATTTTTTTCCCGATCTGATGAAACCGGTCAATGGTTTTCAGTGATTAATAAGTGGCCCTATCTAGTTAAAACAACAGCCATAACTGATATTCGTAGTGCGTTAAACGACCTGGGTCTGGGGTCAGAATTTAATGCAATAATTTTCAAGTAATTTTCATACAGGATATTATTTCAACTGCAAGCAAATGGTCCACTATACTGAAGTCATTACAAGCTGCTGAAATTATTTATATTGCCTGATGATTAGAACATATTGAGTCAATTAATTTTTTTATAATCGGAATTGTGTCATTTAAAATAATAATAAAAAATTTTTTAAAATAATAACTATTAAAACTATCTGAATTTAACAAAAGAATACATATTTAACTTTAACTACAAAAAATTATATTCTTTCGATCAAATTTCATCTCATAAACTAACTACGCATAATAATATTTATATGAGGAACTTACATTTTGAAATCACATGCTTTTTGTAAATATAAAAACACAAAAATAAAAAGTTATGTTTTTATTTTCTTATTTTTTATAATGAACACCTGCCTTTCATTTTCTACTGTTTCTAAAAAAACATACAATAATAAACAACTGACAACACAGATTGGTCGATATTCTTTAAATAACAACAATTTAAGTCAAAAAATTCACACTCATCATTTATCAACAAAAACTAATAAAGTTAATTCGCTAAAAACAATGGAAAACAGTGACTCTTCTCCCTGGTCTGATGCTTTTAATTTTCAAAAAGTGGCAGGAACACAGATTGATCCGAGAACAGGTACATTTACTGCGCATGTAAAAACAGGAAGTCTAATCAGCAATCTTGGTCATGGACCCAATATTAATTTACAGGTCAGTTATAACAGTAACAGTATGGCAAATCCTGATGGTCTGGGTCAGGGCTGGAGTTGGAATTTAACTCATTTTAATCCGGTTAACAATCAGTTAACCACATCGCAGGGACAAAGCTTTATTTTACAGCAAGATAATATGGGGCACTGGTGGCCACGCTACCATAAAATTAGAGATATGCAAATTACAGGGAATAAAAAAACGCATTTTACTATTACCTATATTAATGGATTACGAGAAATACTTGACCATGATGGTTATGAAATTCATCTGGAACAACAGGATGGTAAAAAGGTTAAATTTTCTTATATTTCCGGTACGCATTTATTGAGTATGATCAGCGATGATTTAGGACACAAAATCACTTTAATTCGAAAACACAATAGTCTGACGGTAACCAGTTATAACAGTGATGGAAAACCGGTCAATATCTATATTAACAATGATGATAATCAATTACACAGTATTACCTTGTCTGGTGATGAGCATCAGGATAAACAGGGTATTTATATGCATTATTCTCCAGTTAATCACTTGCTAAATCAGTTTATTTATCCGACAGGTTTAACAAAAAGCATTCATTATAACTGCTATCTGGCAATGAAAATGCCACTATTCTACAGTAATCAGAAGCGGGCTCTGTGTGTAGTAACATCGCAGGTAGTTGATCCAGGTTCAGCACAACCCGAAATGGTTACTCAATACAGTTACGATCAAACCAACAATAATGACCATAATTATCTCGGCTTTAATTCAGGTTTAGATGTAATGCCAGGAGCACAAAAGGATATTTTATTTGAGGCACCTGCTGCCTATACTTATCAAACATCAGAAGACAACGGTTTATCAAAAATAGTTCGAACTTACAATAAATACCATCTGTTGATTGATACCAAACTGTACAATAATAAAACAGAGCATCTTCTTGCTGAAACACACAACTTTTTTTGCCGCACTGATCAATATGATGGTTGTGCACATACCCGTTTTGAAGAGTTACCGGTTACCTATACACTGCCACTTAAAATAGAAACATATACTTGGGGAGATAGTTCAGGTTATCCAGCAATTGATATTACCCAACAATCATATGATAATAACGGAAGAATTATTAGTAAAACTGATGCTTACGGACGTCGTAAAACAATAAAATATTGCCCGGTCCATGGAAATACTTTTTGTCCTGCTGAACCTGCAGAATGGTCACTTAATACACTAGCAGAGTCAGTTACTTATTACCCTTCTGACACAGTGCCAAGCACTTTAATATTGCCAATAAAAACAGTTTCTAATTTTTATCAGAAAGAACCAAATATTAACGGGCAAGGTTATATTTTAGTGCTAAACAAACAGGTATCAACGTTTGGTCATCAGAGTAATATAACCACACGGCAATACTATGACAATAAGGATGATTATGCTACCTATGGTTTATTAAAAACATTAGTATTAACTAATGGAGTAAAATCCGGTCAAAAACAGGATAAGTTAACCCGAGAATATCATTACATTATCAATACTAACAAAGAAACAAGAACCTTTTACAGCATCCTTAAAAACGACAACAGTGAACAACGCTCATCTGCGGTTACTGTTAGTCTTTTCACCCATCAGAAGCTGCAAATAACAGATGCTTCTGGTCAAAACATCACACGTTATCATTATGATAATCAGGGACGACTGATACAGATTGACACAGCAGTGGATACGGATTTTGCAGTTAGTAAATACTATCATTATACTGTGTCACCAGAACTTAATCAGGTCATTGTGACCAACCCCAATAACCTGCAACAAAAAATAATTTTTGATGGTGCAGGAAGAAAACTGAAGAATTTTTCTGAAATAATCAATTCGCTTGGAAAAGCAAAGCATAATCAATGGCAACTAATAAATAGTACAACTTATGATGCTAACGGGAGAATTGCTGCAACCTATTCCTATGATTATAAAAATTCATTAAACCAACCGAAACAGCTTAAAACGACTTATGATTATACCGTTACAGGACGCATTCTGCGCAAAAATCTTCCGGATGGAGAAATAATAGTTAAGCGTTATGATGATCCTGATCGTTGTGTGGTTAGCTATAATCTGGACAAAAAAGGTGATCATTCGGCTATTTCTGTTGCTAAGGGTAATATATTAGATAAACCGGTTAAGCAAATTTTATTACCAGAATCTATAGATTTGCCACTTTATGCCAAACAATATTGCACGACAACAAATCAATTCACAGAAGCAAAAATAACAACAGTTACTTACGATGGTTATGGAAGAAAAACTTCATCAACAGACCCTGAGGGAAAAAAAGTCACTCTGTATTATAATGATCGTGGTCTTGTAAGTAAAATGATTGATCCCGTGGGTGACAGAATATATAACACCTATAATTTGACTGGAAAGATTATTAAAAAATGGATAGAACCAGTCAAAGATAATCATCAGTATCTGCTGTTTTCTGCACAGTATAATGCAGCAGGAAATCCGGTATGGCAGGCAGGAGAAGATGGTAAACGTACTGCCTACACCTACACCATTGATGGTAAACCAAACACAATAACTACACAATCAGGTAATATTATTTCCTACAAATATAATGTGCTTGGACTTCCTGTTAGCAAATGGCTTAACGGTAAATTGCTGATGCAGGTACACTATAATCTATTTTTAGGACGACCAGATAAAGTAATTGATAATACAGGTACAACAACATCGACTTATAGTGATGATGGAAAAGTACAATGTCTGATGCACAAGGCGAAAAGTAATGACAGTTTTGATTACAAAATATTGTGGACTTATAATAAAAACAGAAAGGTAATAGCTATAACCAAACCTTTCAGTGAAAAAACAAGAATCTCATATGATGACTTTGGGCGTGTCAGCTCAGCCAGTTATGAAGAAAAAAGCGGCAAAGAAAAGTTACTCTATGCACCAGGCTATGATGATTTTTCCCGTGTTGTTGTAATTAAATATGGTAGTGGTATGGAGCGCCATATTGAGTATAATAATTATAATCAGAAAAAAAATGTCACCGATATGCTTTCAGGCAAACTACTCTCATCATGGCAATACCATTATGATAATGAAGGTAATATTATCACACTCATACATCATGCCGACAATCATCAACAGGCGGTATTAAACTATCACTATGATACACTGGATAATCTCACCTCCGTGACCTGTACAGGTTCAGTAGGTTTACCTTTATGCCCACGAGATACCGCTTTCAAAGGTTCAGGTCTTGATAAAGCACCTATCATTACCCGGCAGGATTATACATTTAATGCTTTAAACCGGATGACACAAGTCAAAGAAAAATTAACTGATGCGACACAACAAAAAACATTAAGCAAAATTGTCAGTTATGGTTATGGTGATCCCCAGGCACAACTACGCTTGCAGCAAATCAGTACCCGGTGGAACAATAAACTACCTGTTATTAATTATTTTAGTTATGATACAGCAGGCAATATGACGACCGATGGTGAAGGCAATAAAATGACTTATAATGCTTTTAACCAGATAACACATGTCATAACATCTGATGGAAAGCAGAGCCAATATATCTATGATGGTAGTGAACGTGAAGTTAAACAAGTGACTGACTCAGACAATATACGCTATCTGTTTTACATAGGTAAACATCTTACTGGTGAGCAAATTAATGATTCAGAACAGAACAAACATATTGTAAATCTTTTGGGGGTAGCTAAAGCAATTGATGGCATAATTCATGAATATTATGAGCAAAACTACAAGCAAGATATTGTCGGTATTCTAACAAAAAATAACAACGATAAAAGTGGCTGGATTATAAGTCAGCGTGCTGTTTATAGCCCTTATGGAATGCGGTGGCATGATCATAAAGATGCTTCACAACCTTTGTATTTACGTACTTTATTCGGTTTCGATGGTGAACAACATGATCCGGTCACTGGCTGGCAGTTCTTAGGTGCAGGACATAGGACTTATAATCCGGAGGGGCGTTATTTTGTCAGTGAGGATCCTGCTGGTGACGGATATGCCTTTGGAAGCAATAATCCGGTTATGCATACAGATCCCAGTGGAAATATGCCTAAATGGCTGGGTTCTGTAATGCATATTATGCAATATGCAGGCACTCTGGGTATGGCAGCTTTACATAAAAGATGGGCAGATGCTATTGGAACAGCAGTTATGGTAACGCTTGCAGCTGTAACGATAGGTGCAATACTTTATGCTGGAGATGCTGCTGTAGAAACTATTGTCGGTGTTACAAGTATATCGGCGGCAGCTGGTGGTGTAATGATTACAGCAGCAGCTGTACCTCCAAATAAAGGTTTAAATATTGCCAGTGACATTGCGGGTGTTATAGATATGACAGTAACCATAGCCACTTTGGGTTTTGGTATTGCTTCAGCTATTGGCTCTACTCTTGCTGCTTCTGCCGAGGCTTCTGCTGAGGCTTCTGCTGAGGCTTCTGTTGAAGCACTTGCACGACTTCAAAGATTAAGACAATTAATACCTGAAATTACTGAGGATGAAAATCAACAGGCCGTGTTAAATGTTCGGGATCAGTTTCAACTTTCAGACTGGATGTCATGTCTGAGCAGAAACTATAACTTACCACATTCAATGGAAAATTCATTGTTTGCGATTATGTCATCTGCATTGGAAACGAAAAGAGCAATCAATGTAAATGAGTTGGCCGAATACCTGACAGTGTCTGAATGTATTGGGCGAGAAGAGGTTGGGTACAGAGAAATGCTTACTGTAGCTGACAGGTTATTTTATAGCCTGATGAAAGATGTAAAAATGTCTTCTTTAGAGAATTTTGAGGAGATAGAGCAACATGGAAGTGGTTTAGCTTTTGTAGGCAGAATGAAGGTTTATTTTAACTATGATTCTCTACATAAGAGCTGGAGTGTGGTCTATAACGGTATTAATCCGCATACTTTTGAGGTATCCCTGGTAGAAGACGTTAAATCTTTATTCAATGAAAAGAGTTTAGCAGACCCCGATCCCGTTATAGGTTTTTTTAATGTATCAGCTGTCAAAACTTTATCAGATTGATAAATCATTCTAATCTTAATAGCATTAACTCTGCTAATTTTAAACAGAAGCAATGATATTAACCGAGTGTAGAAATATAATAAATTCAACAAAATTGTTATCACGAGATTTTTTCAGAAGCTATATTTAGGAATGAAATTATAAAGAATTAACATTTATATACAACTCGGTTTTTACACGTCAAAACTGTTTAAAGTGACAAAAAATATCAATATATAAACAGGTATATATTTTAATCGTTAAAAAACATTCCGCTAATCAAACTGTATCTTGCAAATTAACTGAAATTAAAATAATACTACTTTGGATATCTTATGTTAAAATCATATTACTTTTATGAATACAAAAAAACAAAAGATTTCATAACTCTATTTTTTCTTGTTTTTTTTATACTAATCATTTGTCAGTTATTTTCTATTGCTGATAAAAGAAAAATTGATAATATGCAGTTATCTGTAGATAACAACAGTACAGATCAGAAAAATCATGTTACCCGTGCATTAGCAAAAGCCAATAAAGTAAATTTATCTCATACAATGGAAGAAAGTAATTCTGCTCCATGGTCTAATGCTTTTAATTTTCAAAAAGTCGCAGGAACACAAATTGATCCAAGAACAGGTACATTTACTGCATATGTTAAAACCGGAAGTTTAATCAGTAATCTGGATCACGGACCCAATATTAATTTACAGATTAATTACAGCAGTAACAGTATGGCAGATCCTGATGGTCTGGGTCAGGGCTGGAGCTGGAATTTAACTCATTTTAATCCGGTCAATAATCAGCTAACGACTTCTCAGGGACAAGGCTTTAGTTTACAGCAGAATGATACAGGACAGTGGTGGCCACTCTACCATAAAATAAAAGATATGCAAATTGCAGGGAGTAAAAAAACTCACTTTGCTATTACCTATATTAACGGACTGAAAGAGACACTTAATCATGATGGTTATGAAGTCCGACTGGAACAACAGGATGGTAAAAAGGTTAATTTTTATTATTTCCCCGGCACACATTTATTAAGCATGATCAGCGATGATTTTGGACATAAAATTATTTTGAACCGAAAGGATAATTATCTGACAGTAACCAGCTATAACAGTGATGGTAAACCGGTTAATATTCATATTAGCAATGCAGATAATCAGCTACAGGCTATTACCCTTTTTAATGATAAACATCATAACGAAAAGAGTATTCATATACGTTATTCTTCGTTTAATCATTTACTCAGTCAATTTATTTATCCGACAGGTTTAGTAAAAAGCGTCCACTATAATTGCTCTGAGGCATTGAAAATGCCATTATTCTATAGTAATCAGGGACAGGGTCTGTGTGTGGTAACATCGCAGGTCGTTGATCCGGGTTCATCACAACCTCGAATGGTTACCCGCTACACTTATGATCAAATCAGTAATAATGATCATAATTATCTTGGCTTTAATGCAGGCTTAGATATTATGCCAGGTGCAAAGGGAGACATTTTATTTGAAGCACCGGCTGCTTACACTTATCGAACATCAGCAGACAATGGTTTATCAAAAACAGTCAGAACTTACAATAAATACCATCTGTTGATTGATACCAGGTTATTCAGTGATAAAACTAAACACCTTCTTGCTGAAACGCACAGTTTTTTTTGTCGTACTGATCAGTATGATGGTTGTGCACATACCCGTTTTGAAGATTTACCGGTTACCTATACACTGCCACTTAAAATAGAAACTCATACCTGGGGAGAGAATTCAGGTTATCCGGCAATTGATATTACCCGACAATCATATGACAATAACGGAAGAATTCTTAGTAAAACTGATGGCTATGGACGACATGAAATAATAAAATATTGTCCAGCACAGGGAGATCATTTACCTCCTATCCTTCTGATACAGTAACAGGTGCTTCAAAACTACCAGTAAAAAAAATTTATAATTATTATCAAAAAGAACCAAATGTTAACGGAGAGAGTTATATTTTAGTATTGCTCAAACAGATATCGATATCTGGTCATCAGCGTCACACGACTACACGTCATTATTATAATAATAAAGATGATTATGCTACTTATGGTTTATTAAAAACATCAATATTAACTGACAAAACAGAAGATAACAAACAACAAGATAAATTAACCCGGGAATATCATTATATTATCAATACCGATAAGACAACAAAAACTTCTTACAACGTCTTTGAAGAAGGCAGTAGTCAGGAACGACGCTCATCTGCAATCACTGTCAGTCTGTTTACTCATCAGAAGCTGAAAATAACAGATGCTTCCGGCAAAAATATCATCCATTACCACTACGATAACCAGGGTCGTCTGATACAGGCTGATTCAGCCATAGGTACAGGTTTTGCAGCAAGTAAATACTACCATTATACAGAGTCACCACAACTCAATCAGGTTATTGTAACAAATCCCAACGGTCTACAACAAAAAGTAATCTTTGATGGTGCAGGGAGAAAACTGGAAAGTTTTTCTGAAAAAATTGATACCAACGGAAAAGCAGAGCATAATAACTGGCAGCTAATTAATAGTATAATTTATGATACTAACGGGCAGATTGCTGCAACGCATTCATATGATTATCGCAAAAATTCACTCAATAAACCCAGACAGCTAACAACCACTTATGACTATACTGCTACGGGACGTATTCTTAATAAATATCTTCCTGATGGAGAAATAATAGCTAAGCGTTATGATGATCCTGATCGTTGCGTGGTCAGTTATAACCTGGATAATGGAGGACATTCAACGATTTCTGTTGTTCAGGGTAATATATTAGATAAACCGGTTAAACAAATTTTATTGCCTGAATCCACAGATTCACCATTTCCTGCCAAACAATACTGTACGACAGGCAGTCAGTTACCAGGTGCAAAAGTGGCAACTGCTACCTATGATGCCTATGGACGAAAAATCTCATCAACAGATTATGCCGGAAAAACAGTTATAACACATTATGATGACCGTGGGCGTATAAGTGAAATAATTGATCCAGCGGGTGATAAAATACATAATGTCTATAATTTTATCGGTAATATTGTTGAGAAATGGGCAGAACCGGTCAAAGATCATCATCACTATGTGCTATTTTCTGCACAGTATAATGCAACAGGAGAGCCGCTATGGCAGGCAGGAGAAGATGGTAAACGCACTGTTTATACCTATACCACTGATGGTAAACGAAACACAATAACTACACCTGCTGGTAATATCATTGCTTATAAATATAATGTACTGGGGCTTCCTGTTAGCAAATGGCTCAATGGTAAATTGCTGGTACAAATGCATTATAATCCACTCACTCTACAACCCGACAGAGTGACTGATAATACAGGGACAACAACATGGACTTATAGTGATGATGGAAAAACAGAGCAACTGATACATCATGCCAAAAACAATCAAAGTGCTGACTATAAAATTTCATGGACGTATGATGTGAATAGAAATGTAATGGCTATGATCAGCCCTGCCGGTCAGCAAATAAAAAAATTATATGATCATTTTGGACGTATCAGCTCAGTCAGTTATGAAGCAAAGAACGGCAAAGAGCAGTTATTGTCTACATTAACTTATGGTGATTTTTCCCGTATTACTACAGTTAAATATGGCAGTGGTATGGACCGTCATGTTGAGTATAATAATTACGGTCAGAACAAAAGTGTCGTAGATATACTTTCAGGCAAATTGCTTTCATCATGGCAATACAGTTATGATACTGCAAATAATATGACCACATTGATACATAAAATAGGTGATCATCAACAGGCAGTGTTGCATTATCACTATGATATACTAGATAATCTGACCACGGTCATCTGCACCGGTTCAATAGGTTTACCACTGTGCCCAAGGGATACCCACTTTAAAAATTCAGGTCTTAATAAAGCACCAGTTATAACCCGACAGGATTATACATTTAATGCTTTAAACCGAATGACACAAGTCAAAGAAGAGTTAACTGATACCACACAACAAAAAACATTAAGAAAAATCGTCAGTTATGGTTATGGTGATCCCCAAGCGCCACTACGCCTGCAGAAAATAAGTACCCAATGGAACAATCAACCATCTGTCATTAATAATTTCAGTTATGATACAGCCGGCAATATGACCACGGACGGTGAAGGCAATCACATGACTTATAATGCTTTTAATCAGATAACACAAGTTGTAACACCACAAGGTAAACAAAGTCAGTATATTTATGATGGTGGTGAACGTGAAGTTAAACAGATAATTGATTCAGACAGTATACGATATATGTTTTACACAGATAAAAATCTGGTAGGTGAACAAATTAATGATTCAGAACAAAACAAACATGCTATAACCCCTTTAGGTGTAGCTAAAGCAATTGATGGCATTATACATGAGTATTATGAACAAAATTATAAACAAGATATTACCAGCATATTAACAAAAAGTGATCACGGTAGTAGCTGGGTTGTTAATCAGCGTACTGTTTACAGCCCTTATGGTATGCAATGGCATAATCATACAGATATTTCACAACCCTTATATCTGCGTACTTTAACAGGCTTTGATGGTGAACAACATGATCCGGTCACCGGTTGGCAGTTCTTAGGTGCCGGACACAGAACTTATAATCCGAATGGACGCTATTTTGTGAGTGAAGATCCTGCCGGTGACGGTTATGCCTTCGGTAGCAATAATCCTGTTATGCATACAGACCCCAGTGGGAACAGACCTAAATGGCTCGGTTCTGCAATGAATATTATAAATTATGCAGGTACACTGGGCATGGCAGCTCTGCATAAAAGATGGGCAAACGCCGTGGGAACGGCACTCCTGCTAACAATCGCAACTGTAGCGCTGGGCGCAGGACTTGTTGCTGGAAAGGTCCCTTCACTGATTGTTGCAGGTGTTGTTGGTGTATCCGCAGCAACTGGCAGTGTAATGGTTACAGCAGCGGCAGTACCTCCAAATAAAGGTTTAAATATTGCCAGTGCCGTTGCCGGTGGAATAGATATAACACTGGCAATAGCTACTTTGGGTTTCAGTATGATCCCTGCTGTTGAAGTTTCTAGCGAGGAGCTGAGTGAAACTTGTTCTATAGCTGCTTCGGTCTCTTCAAAAATGAGTGCAAGCAGCTACCCTATGGCTGATGATGTATTTTTGGCTTCAGTAAATATCGCAGAAACATCAGATTTATCCGGTGGTAATATGGGTAATATTACAGAAGTTGCTATTAATGAAGCAGAGCGTACACCAGCGCAAAAATTAAAACAGGTATTAGGACTAAATGAAGGTCAGGACATGATGCAAATAAACGGTGTATATTCTCTCGCAGGAAATATATCAAATATTAGCAAAGCATACGATTTAACAACCGAAATTGAAACTAAATTATTTGGATTTTTTTCCGGTGCAATGGAATTTAAGCAACCCATTAATGTTCCGCTTTTAGCTGATTATTTGGAGGCAGCAGATAAGCTTAAATTTGAGTCTTATGAAGGTTTGATACGTTTAGTTAACAACTTATACACCGAGCTCATGGGGGATATTAAAAGTTCTGGGACTAATTTGGCTGATGTAGAAAGACAGGGAAATGGTCTTATTCTTGTATGCAATGTTAAAATATATTTTTCCCGACAATACATACTTAATGACTGGCATGTAGCAATCAGTGAGGAACTGCATGTATTTACTCCAAGTGCTGTAGACAGTATTCAGAGATTGCTGGGTGAATTCGGTATAAGAGAAGAGGACATTGAACACGTAATCGTTTTTCATAACAGATAACTTCATTTGTTTATGGTGGATAGCCCTGGATGAAGACCATCTGACCTCATGACTTGTACTGATTCGGCTGATTTTTTAGATTTCTGCTTTTACCCTGACCGGTTGGTCTCTCCTTCTGAACATACCACCGGATTCCGTTGGCTAAGCATATCCCCGAGCGCTGGCTGAACGGAGTCAAAACCTGAAGGCAGCCAATCGGATTTTGACAGGCTCGGTCCACGGTTGTACCTTTCAAAGATTGGTATATTCCGGATAAGACAAACCTTCCAAAGTAAAAGTCAGAATCTAAAAAATGTGATCAAGAGACGGGCATTACCTAAGCAGACTGATTTGTAGCAACTACACATTACTATAAAAGAATTCGTCTGGGTTTTTACCATAAGCATTTAAATTATAAAGCAAAATATAAAATACATTCTTTGTATAAAATATTTATATCAAATAAATCCTTCTATTTTTTTCATTTTAAAAACTTTTCAATGCTGTTTATTATTGTTGTTCTATACTGAATATTATTGAACCGTTTTGTATTTTTTTGTTCAGGTTGTCAGAATTTACTCACAATCTCATGGATAGCACATTAGTATGTTCATGTTAATGTACAAAAAAACAATTTGATTCTTTAGGGTATCAGACCAGCTATTAAAAGAATATTTAAAACACAGATGCGAAAGATTTTGCCCTGAATGATTTTAGTCAAAATAATTTTGATTCGACAGCTTAAAAACTACAGCACAATTAAATTTTTCAGACTGAAAAAAAGCTGTCTTATAGTTTGCGATTTATGAATAAGTTATGTGCTCAGACCCTGAATCTGTCATAAAAGCAAAAAATTTAAAATTCCAGACAAAAAACCATATGTATTCATTCAGCTTCAGAACACTGAATTTTATTTTTTATAACACTTTAATAGTAGTTTTTTTGAGAAATTGAATCTGGCAGCCTGAAGCTGAACAAGTGTAAATAATAGTAACAATTACCTGCTGTTTATTAGCAGCAGAACTGAGGATAAAAAAATTTGACTTTAAATATCATATGCTGATAAATCACTGAAGTGCTCTACTTTTAAAAAGCTTGCTCAGTAATCGTGAGTGCTGAATATTTTTAGCTAAAAACGCTGAAGTAGGGTTATACTATTTTGTTTAAAGAGTATAAATATATGATACATACTTTGCTTAAATCATAGTGGTAGAAGTGAGTTTTTAAATGTCTGAGTGATAATACTGAGAATGAAGTTGTGATATTGCTGAAAATTACTTTTTTAGCAACTTGACTGATATCTTTCAGGGCTGTACAAAATTGTTAGACTTTTTTCGTTTAGTTATCAGATTTGCATTATGGTCAAATTATGAAACAATTTAAAATAAGAGCCAGGTTCATAAATGACAGCGGATAAGGAACAGATGATCGTCAGTGTAGATATTGGAACATCAAAAGTTGTTGTTTTAATAGCTGAAATTTCCAGTTTCGGAAAAATGTATATAAAAGGACTGGGAACATGTCCTTCCGTCGGTTTGCGGAAAGGAGCTGTTATAAATATCGAGTCAACAATGCAAGCAATCACTAAGGCAGTTCAGGAAGCAGAAAATATGGCAAATTATAAAATTCACTCTGCTCATGTTGGTATTGCCGGCAGCCATATAAATAGTGTTAATTCTCATGGCATTGTGGCAGTAAAAGATAAAGAAGTCACTGTAAAAGATATCAATAAGGTGATTGATGCAGCAAAAGCTGTCATAATCCCTGCCGATCAACGAACTTTGCATATATTACCACAAGAATATGTTGTCGATGAGCAGGTAGAAATTCGTGAGCCTCTGGGAATGGCAGGCGTTCGCCTTGAAGCCTGGGTACACCTTATTACATGCGCATCCAATGCGGCGAAAAATATTGAACGATGTGTTAATTTGTGCAATTTGAAAATAGAAAATATGGTCTTGGAACAATTAGCATCGAGCTATGCTGTGTTGACTGACGATGAAAAAGAGCTGGGAGTATGCCTGGTTGATATTGGTGGTGGAACAACTGATATTGCTGTTTTCACTAAAGGTGCTATACGTTATACTGCAACGATTCCTATTGCGGGTGATCATGTAACAAATGATATTGCTATAGCTTTACGTATTCCCGTAAATCATGCAGAAGAAATTAAAATAAAATATGCATGCGTAACATCTAAGTCGATTAACGACAAAGATGTAATTAAAATTTCGAATCATAATGATAAGAGATTAAAAGAAGTTTCCAGGCGCTTTCTGGTCAGTGTGGTTAAGCCTCGATATGAGGAAATCTTTTCTCTAATCAAAAGAGAGCTGCTAAAAAGTGGATTTGAGGATCAGCTAGTATCGGGTATTGTACTCACAGGAGGAACATCTAAAATGGAAGGAGCCGTTGCCATGGCAAGCAATATATTTAATATGCCGACCCGTCTTGGTGTCCCTTTGGAAACCTTAGGAATGAATGAATTACTTAGTAACCCCATTTATGCAACAGGGGTAGGATTGCTGCAATATAGCTATAATTTACAGCAAGGCAGTGATATCAAAACCCGAAACCAGCCTTCAAAAGGTATTTTTCGTTATTTGCGGTGTTGGTTTCAGGAAAATTTTTGACTTATATTTGTTTTTACTAAATATGGATGATAAGTAAAACAGGTTAAGGAGAGCAATAATGTCAACAGTATTTGAACTGGTTGAAAATGAAACTCAAAATGCAGTTATCAAAGTTATCGGCGTAGGTGGCGGCGGTGGTAATGCTGTCAATCACATGCTAAATAATAATGTTGAAGGCGTTGACTTCATTGTTGCAAATACAGATGCTCAGGCATTAAAAAGTCTGAATGCACAAATATCTCTGCAACTAGGAAGTACAATCACCAGAGGATTAGGAGCCGGTGCTAATCCTGATATTGGGCGTCAGGCTGCAATTGAAGATAAAGACAGAATTGCTGATGCGCTCAAAGGGGCTGATATGGTTTTTATTACGGCAGGAATGGGGGGCGGAACAGGTACCGGTGCAGCACCTGTTACAGCACAAATTGCAAAAGAAATGGGCATTTTAACAGCAGCTGTTGTGACAAAACCTTTTCCCTTTGAAGGTCGTCGCAGAATGGCAATTGCAGAACAGGGCTTAAAAGAATTAGAAGAAAGTGTCGATTCTCTAATAACAGTACCCAATGAAAAATTGCTCCCTGTTTTAGGAAAAGAGGCTAATCTTCTTTCTGCTTTCAGTGCAGCTAATGATGTTTTGCTGGGTGCTGTTCAGGGAATTGCAGATTTGATTATTCGCCCTGGGATGATAAATGTTGATTTTGCTGATGTACGCACGGTTATGTCTGAAATGGGGATGGCTATGATGGGTACTGGAACGGGTTCGGGTAGCAGCAGGGCTATTGATGCTGCAGAAGCTGCCATTCGCAGTCCGTTACTTGAAGATATTAACTTAGAAGGAGCGTGTGGAATTCTGGTTAATATTACAGCGGGACTTGATTTTTCTATTGGAGAGTTTAATGAAGTAGGAGAGGTCGTTGAGCAATTCTCATCTCCGGATGCCACCGTAGTAATTGGTACAGTAATTGACCCTGAAATGACAGATGATTTACGTGTCACTGTGGTTGCCACAGGGCTTGGACAAAGTAAATCAAATAAAAACATGAAAGATAGGGTTGCTCAGAAATGTGAAAATCCGGTAGACTATCGTCAGCTAGAAAAACCGACCTATTTAAGAAACAGAATGCCGGTCAGGCAAGATAAAAAAGAGACTGCAAGTGAACTGGCAGATAGTGGGTGTGAGTATCTGGATATACCCGCATTTTTGCGCAGGCAGAGCGACTAAAATGGTCAGTGAGACTACAAACATAGTATATGTTTAAATATATGCCTTGTAACAGTTTGTTTTTATGTTATAATTGCTCTTTATTTCAAAAAAGAGCGGAGAAAGCGCTGACTTGAGGCATGCAGGATTAGCAAATGATCAGACAGCGAACATTAAAAAATACTATCCACGCCACTGGCGTGGGTGTTCATTCTGGACAAAAAGTTTATTTAACGCTGAAGCCGGCTCCGGTTGGCTCAGGCATTGTCTTTGTTAGAATTAATGAAGACTCTTCCAGGGTTGAAATTCCAGCCCTTGCAGAAAATGCAGTGCAAACAAACTTGTGCACCTCGTTAGAAGCTAATGGCGGCAGAGTTGATACAGTCGAACACCTAATGTCTGCCCTGGCAGGTTTAGGAATAGACAATGCTTATATTGAATTGTCTGCAAATGAAGCCCCCATTATGGATGGGAGTTCGGCTCCTTTTGTCTTTTTAATTCAGTCAGCAGGCATTGAAGAGCAGCCTGCTTTAAAGCAGTTTATCAGAATAAAAAAGAAGGTATCAGCTCGCGAGCAAGATAAAATTGTTACTTTTCTTCCTTATAACGGATTTAAAGTAACCTTTTCTCTTGATTTTGATCACCCGGTATTTCAGGATCATAAACAGCATGTGAGCATTGATTTTTCCAGCAGCTCTTATGTAAAAGAGGTGAGTCGGGCGAGAACTTTCGGCTTTATGAAAGATGCAGAACTATTACGTGCTCAAAATTTAGGTTTAGGTGCAGATCTTGAAAATACAATCGTTATGGACGATTACCGAATTTTAAATGAAGATGGTCTACGTTATAAAGATGAGTTCGTCAAACATAAAATTTTAGATGCTATAGGTGATTTT
Organism: Endozoicomonadaceae bacterium; assembly: GCA_026710285.1. Classification (GTDB taxonomy): domain Bacteria; phylum Pseudomonadota; class Gammaproteobacteria; order Pseudomonadales; family Endozoicomonadaceae; genus JAPORK01. The sequence goes on from JAPORK010000449.1 coordinate 17,844, forward strand.
TATTTGCTTGGTAAACCTTTGATAGGGGAATTTATAGGGCATAAATCAGGTCACAAAATGAATAGCAAGTTAATACGCAAGCTATTGGCAACAAAAAATGCATGGGAATTTGTAACTTTTGACAACGCAACAACAGCACCTGTTTCTTATGTAAAGCCATCACTGGCTATTGGCTAGACCTGAATAAAACCATAAAAAAAGGCTGCTTTGTGTAGCCTTTTTTATTGTTTTTTTTAGAGATAACACAATGTTATAGAAAAAAACATTTTCTGTTTGGCTAATAAAGTTTATTATAACTGTGCATTGTAGCCACCATGTTTTATATTGAGTGCATAACAGCAATAACACCTGAAGTAAAACAGAGTATCTAAAGCTTAAATGTATATATACTATAGCTTGTAATATTCATACTTCAGATAGTTTTGAAAATTCACTGGCTTTGAAAACTTAATGCGTTGCTTGTGAGGTTTGTTAATTTGCAGAATTTAAAGGTTAGTTTCTTTTGCATCAATATTTTAAAAAGGCATACAAACTGTCAAACAGAAGAAATAAAATAATAACCGATTGATATTTTAAAGTTTTTGCTGCGCTTTGATTGAGTAGCAGCAACATGATCAGTTTCACAGGGTTGGATAAATTTATTATGTTAACAAAGCTGGTAAAAAAATTTATTGGTAGCCAGAATGATCGTCATTTACGACGCATGAACAAACTGGTTAAAGTGATAAATACACTGGAAGATGAAATTAAATCACTAAGTGATGTTCAGCTGAAAGAAAAAACAGCAGTTTTCAGAGAACGTTTCTCTGACGGGGAAACGCTTGATAAACTGCTTCCGGAAGCTTTTGCTGTTTGCCGCGAAGCCAGTCAAAGAACCTTAGGAATGCGACATTTTGATGTGCAGTTGATTGGCGGAATAACCCTGCATGAAGGGCGTATTGCTGAAATGCGTACCGGAGAAGGAAAAACATTAGTTGCAACATTAGCTGCTTACCTGAATGCAATCCCTCAGAAGGGTGTACATATTGTTACCGTTAATGATTATCTGGCAACACGTGATGCCAACTGGATGAAGCCGCTGTATGAATTTCTGGGTTTAAATGTAGGGGTTGTTGTCCCGATGCAACCTCAGGATGAAAAAAAGGAAGCTTATAAGGCAGATGTTACTTATGGAACCAATAATGAATTTGGCTTTGACTATCTGAGAGATAACATGGCATTTATGCTGGAAGATAAGTTTCAGCGTGCACTCCATTATGCCATTGTTGATGAAGTCGACTCTATTTTAATTGATGAAGCAAGAACACCTTTAATTATTTCAGGTCCTGCTGAGGACAGCTCAGAGCTATATATCGAAATCAATAAACTTATTCCTAAACTGGAAAAACAAATTGGTGAAGGTGAGTCCATTGAAAAAGAAGGGCACTATACTGTTGATGAAAAACAGCGACAAATAGAGCTGACAGAATCAGGACATCAATATGTTGAAGAGTTATTAAGTGCAGCAAAACTGTTAGGCGAAAATGAAAGTCTTTACTCTTCAAATAATCTGACCTTACTTCATCATGTACAATCAGCATTGCGTGCTCATGTTTTGTATCATAAGAATGTAGAGTACATTATCAGCGGTCAGGAAATTATGCTGATCGATGAACATACCGGTCGTACTATGCCGGGCAGACGTCTGTCTGAAGGGTTGCATCAGGCTATTGAAGCAAAAGAAGGTGTCACTATTCAACCAGAAACACAGACACTGGCTTCTACAACATTCCAGAACTACTTCAGACTGTATGATAAGCTTTCAGGCATGACGGGAACAGCAGATACTGAAGCCTATGAAATGCGTGAAATTTACAATCTGGACGTTGTGGTTATTCCCACCCATAAACCGGTTAAAAGAATTGATGAAAACGATCTTATTTTTTTAAAGCTTGAACAAAAGTATCAGGCCATTATTGAAGATATAAAAGTATCGGTTAAACAAAACAAACCTATTCTTGTGGGAACTGCTTCAGTAGAGTCTTCCGAATTGCTATCCAAAGCATTAAAAGCTGCCAATATATCCCATGAAGTACTTAATGCTAAGTTTCACAGCCGTGAAGCAGAGATTATTGCACAGGCCGGACAACCCGGTGCTGTAACCATTGCCACCAATATGGCAGGTCGTGGTACAGATATTGTTCTAGGAGGAAACTGGGAAGCTGAAATAGCTGCACTTGAAGATCCTTCTGAAGAAAAGATTAATAAAATAAAAGAAGACTGGAAAAAACGCCACGCAACAGTTATTGAAGCGGGTGGACTACGTATCATTGGTACTGAACGACATGAA
>JAPORK010000503.1 GCA_026710285.1 Endozoicomonadaceae bacterium
CTACAGAAATGATTGAGCAGAGCAGAAAAAAGATTATGTGCTATAAGATCAAAATAATCAGTAGAAATTAATGCTGAGTTCATGAGAAATTTTTCACTATTTTTATAAAAGTAAAAATTCGACATAAATGAATAACATGATTGTTGATAAGAAGCGCTTTTATGATTTATTAACAGATATAAAATGCTAATACAAAACAAAGAAAAGTATATTTGTTTTTCTATATTACTGCTAAAAATACTTTGTTATACAGGCAGTTTATTTTGTACAATACCTGATATACAAAAAAACAGATTAACTGAAAAATATACTAATTACTTTTATCATTCAGATAATGATGATAATAAAACAACAAGTAAAAATGATAATCAATTTTCATTAAATACAGATAAAAAAAGTCAACTGGCTGATTATTTAGTGTCTGGTAAATCATCTCTCTGGTCAAATGCATTTAACTTCAAAAAAGCATGGGGAACCACTGTTGATTCACGCACAGGTATTCTCAGCACCTGGGTAAAAGCAGGAAGTATGCTTAGTAATTTAGGACATGGTCCAGATATTAATCTTAACGTTAGTTATAGTAGCAGCACTTTAGCTAATCCGGATGGACTGGGAAGGGGGTGGAGCTGGAATCTGACTCACTTCGATTTGGCTACGCATCAGTTAATTACATCATTTGGACAAAATTTTTATTTAAAAAAACAGTTCAATGGTCACTGGCAGCCAATGTATCATAAGCTTCATGATATACTTATTCAGGGAGATATCAGCACACATTTTGTGATCACCTATGCCAATGGCTTAAGGGAAACACTGAACCATGAAGGTTATGAAACTCACCTGGAACAACAGGATGGGTGGAGTGTCCATTTCAGTTACCTATCCGGTACACATCTGTTAAATTCAGTAAAAGATGACAGAGGGCATATTATTAGGCTACACAGAAAAAATAACTACATTAAGGTTATTAGCCAGGGAAGTTATGGTCAGAATGTTGTCGTATTAATTTGTAAAAAAAATAGTGAAATACACGGTATCACACTACCATTTTTTAATAACCATGCTGATCATGGTATCTATTTTTATTATGTACGACATTTTATTAATAGTATTGATTATCCAACCGGATTAAAAAACCGAATTAGTTATAATTGCAATGATGAAATAAAAATTCCTAAAAATTATACCTTATCAGTACATGCTTTATGTGCTGTTATTAAAGAAATAACTGATCCTGGTTTTGGTCAACCGATAATGATCAGTCGTTATCGGTATGGTAAGAGCAATATTAATGAACATAATTATCTTGGTTTTAATGTAGGGCTGAATATTACAGACAACTCACTGAAAGACAGACTGTTTGAAGCACCAGTCAGTTATACTTATCAAACTGAGCAGGATAATGGTCTTATACGGGAAGTTCGCACTTACAACAAATACCATCTGATGACAGATGAACAGCAGGTCAGTGATCGAACCGGACATATTTTATCAGCAGTACACTATTTCTTTTGTCGTACAGATCAGTATGATGGTTGTGCACACAGTTCTTTTGCTGATTTACCTGTTACCTACAGCTTACCTCTGAAAATAATAACCTGGGTATTTGGAGAGACAACAGAGACACCTGCTACCACTACAATGACTACTCGTTATGATAAACAAGGCAGAATTATCTGGCAAAAAGATATCTATGGACGTGTAACAATTAACAGTTACTGTCCGTTAAATGGTGATACTGCCTGTCCTGCTGCTTCAACAGAATGGTCTTTTATTACACTGAATAAATTTACGGTACAATATCCTGCTGATAGCGGAATCAAAACAAGTCCATTACCTGTAATCACCCGAAATTATTATCGAAAGGAGATTAATCACAATGGCAAAGGTTATATTGCTGTACTGGATCATCAAACAGCACAGTCTGGTAATCAGCAGATAACAACAACCCGTTATTATTATCAAAATACTGAAGATCTTCTGACTTATGGTTTATTAAAAAAGATGGTCATGACCGGTCAACTAAATGAAACTAACTCAGATGATACTATGATCAAAGATTATTATTATGTAAAAAGTTCGGATAATTCCACTAAAATCACTTATAGTGCTGTTGAATTATCTGAGAATAAACGTCTTTTCTCATCTTACATTACAACCAGTTTATTCACCAATCAGGT
>JAPORK010000295.1 GCA_026710285.1 Endozoicomonadaceae bacterium
AACAGATTATATTGCCATGAAAAATGGTGTCCTTCCGGTGTTATTATAGTGTCTGGCTGACCATTAACGTTATAGGAATATACAGTACGCTGACCATCTTCTCCTGCCTGCCATACACGCTGTCCTGCATAGTTATAACCCGCAGAAGCAAGTAAATAGTGCCCCCCTGTTACCGGAAAAAATTCATTTTTAATGACCTGTCCGGTCAGATTATAAACCTGATGCATGCGGTTGCCCACAGGATCTGTCATGTCGGTTAATCGCCCCATTGCATCATAAGTCTCTTTTACCACTTTACCTTCAGGATCATGAGTTTCAATCTGTCGTCCAAAACCATCATAAGTTATTAAGAAAACTTTGGCATCAAATTGTTTATCACTATGAAGACACAAATATTTAAGTGTTGGCAGTGGCTGTAATTGAGCAGGTAATATCCATTGTTTAACTGGCTGATCTGCCTGGTTTGCTCTTACCACTGATATTACAGAGTGTTCTCCTAAACTATTTTTTTTATAACTGACCACACATCTTGATGCATCATCGTACAAATTAATATTAGTTTCTCCATCTGGCAGATAAACACGTACGGCTCTGCCCGACTCATCATATCGTTGTGTTATTATTAACTTACGAAATATTGTGGATGATTTAAAGATATAAGCATATTGTGCTTTAACACGTCCATATTGATCATAAGTTATCTTTTTCTTGAGACGCCAAACACCATGCTCAGCCTTACCGGCAGAGTCAATCACTTCATCAAAATCCATTAACTGCCGCCCCATTCCGTCAAAAATTACTTTATGCTGTAATCCATCGGGTGCGGTGATCAGTACCTGATTGAGAGTCGGTGAAGTGGTGTACTGATAGTCTACATTAACCGCAAAAGGTGTACCTACAGCAAAATCACTGCTTACTGGACGATCCCACGCATCATAATAGTAACGGGTTGTGTTCTTTCCCGCAGGGTCAGTACTTGCCAATAGCTGACCGGTAAATAAACTACTAATCACAGAAGAAGATAATTGACGCTGACCGTTTTTAAGCTCCAGTGCACTCTGTACAGTTTTTCTCTGACCATCATCACTTTGTAAATAATAATAATCACGCTTTATTGCAGCGGTGGCACTGTTATCTGTCAATATTTTTTGTTTCAGAAGCCCCCATGTTAATGGGTTATTGACATCCTTATAGTAATAACTTGTCGTTTTTACATATTGTCTACCTGACTTCAGTACCTGCTGATAAAGTACATTGATATATCCTTTACCATTATAATTTTTTTCTTTACAATAGTAATTTTGGGTTATCAGTGGAGGAGGTGAAGTTGTATCAGTTGCTATCTTGGCAGGGTATAGTGTTACCGATTTGACTAAGGTACTAAAAGACCATTTTTCAGGTTCAGCAGGACAGGTATTGTCTCCTTGCTCGGGACAGTAAACAGTTTTCGTAGTGCGACCATAAGCATCTGTCTGGCTAACAATTCTGCCTAATTTATCATAAGTTGCCGTCACGCTGGTTATGTCGGGTTTCTCAGCAGAAGCGCTCCATGTCTTTGTAATGATTTGCAGCGGTAAACTATAAGTGAGAGGTAGCTTTTCAAAGGTGGTATGTGCGCAACCATTTATCTGATCAGTGCGACAAAAAAAATTATGGACTGAAAATAAAGTTTTTCCACTCTGATCACTAATTTTCTGATCATCAATCAGTAAATGATACTTATTATAGGTGCGTATTTCTTTGATTAATCCATTATCCTGTGTTGTCTGATAAGTATAATTCACCGGTGCTTCAAATAGTATATCTTTATACGTTGGTACTCTGGCAGAAAAACCTGCATTAAAGCCAAGATAATTATGCTCATTGGTACTACTGTCAGAATATTGGTAATGCGTCACTATAGCAGCCATTCCCGCTCCGGGAACAATTGTTTGTTTTGTAACTGCGCATAAAGACTTAAATGAGTTTTTATTGTATTGTGGAACCTTTACAACTCCATTGCAGTTATAATTTATTTTATCTTTTAATCCGGTAGGATAATCAACTTCACTGATTAAATGTCCAAGGTAATGAATGTGAATATTAGTATTGTTATTAGTACTCTTTGAACGTATATTCATATAATCCAGTCGATTATTATTTACAAAAATACTGACCGGAACAGACTGTCC
>JAPORK010000218.1 GCA_026710285.1 Endozoicomonadaceae bacterium
TTTATTTTTACTTCTCTTTTTATCAGGTATATTTACTGCAAGTGCATTCGGTGGTAATGGTAATAAGAAAAATTCAAAAAATGCTTTAGAAGTATGTGAGCAGAGTCATGTGGGGGCGATTAACGACCAGGGGTATGCAAGCAAAAAAGAGGTAACCGCAGCACAGTGGCAAGCAGCCACATCACTAACAGTAGATCAGCAGATCGAGCTGGCCGAAAAGGAATACCAACGTCGGCTAGAATGGATGCTTTGCAAGGTATGCAAGTTCAAAGAGCGTGATTGCGTCTATCTACCCTGTGCTCATATAGTAGCTTGTTTTGAGTGTGGTCAAAAGGCACAAACGTGTGTAGATTGTTCACAAAACATTAAGACTTTAGTAAAGGTCGTGATCTCTTGAGACCGAGTGAATGAAAAATCAATGGCTTCTGCACTACGACCAGTATACAACCATCGATCGGCATTATGGTATCAGAAGGTCTGATGTCTGGTGCAGCAATCTGTCTCTTAGTTACATTTCTATCAGGTAGAAGACCATTTACAAATAATCAGGGAGAACGGGATATCAGGATGACTAAAGTCCATCAAAAAGTTCCCTGATGTTTCAGAAGTGAAACAGGTGCCCGAATATTTTGTGTCATACGTAGCTATATTTCAAGTTGCCGTAAACAGAATATTAGTGCATCCGTTGCGCTGGGCTTATTACTTTCTTCTCGCTTGCCTGATATTTTCACACACCAGGCTAAATAGTTACCTGTAAAGTATATTACCCGTAATTTAAATTTAATAGATAACTCTCTACTTTTTTAACAAAAATTTATTGTACAAAAGGAAAAAATGAAAAAATTTATTATTCTTCTCATTATCACGATTAATGTTTTTTTTGTAATATCTGCTGAATCAAATGATAAGAGTCTCACTCTTCCCGGTAGCGCTACCGTTTCCAATCCAAATCTGTGTGAAATTATGCGTAGCTTTGGGAACTATAGACCTATTGCAGCTTTCCCTTTTTCTATCGTTTCACTTGCAAATGAAGGATTTGAATATATTTCAAACAACTCAGGAATGGGTCATGTTGAATGTGTATTTTGTCATGCTAAGATGAGTCTGGATGATTTAGATAGCTTAAACGACAGTAATGAACTTAAAGCAAAACATAAGGATCTGTGTCCCGACTGTATCAGATGCCGCGTAACAGCAAAGGCTGGCGAATTGTTTCAACCGCTAATCGGTCAGCAGCAACCAAATCTTGCAAAAAGAAATGACACGAACGAACAGAGTACCGTAGGCTGCGCTAATAACGGATTATCATCTGCCCCTAACTCTGCCCCTAACCCTGCTTCTGCCTCTACTGCTTCCAATAATTCGCATATACACCAATCATTAAATCATGATAGTGAGTATAATAAATCGAATATTGTGACTAACGAAGCGCCAAGTATGATGCTTCCATGTAATAATAATACGGCTCCATCCAACACTGAAGAGGCTGCACCTTCTCAGCCGCCCACAAACCCAAGCCCTCAAAACCATGAAACTTATACACCTACACCTCAACAAAATGCATCAGTAGCAACTTCTTCTCAACAATCTCTACCGAGTAATAATACTAAAGCTACTGAACCTTGTACCTACGAAACTCTCGGAATCATAACAACAAGACCCAAACGCTCAGAATATGCCCAGGAAATCGTAAGAGATCAATCATTTGAAGCATGGCCCAAGGATCATTATCTCAAACCTCATGACCTTGTCCTGGCCGGATTTTTCTATAAAGGCCGTGGTGACTGCGTCAGATGTTTCTATTGTGCCGGTGGTCTTCGCAACTGGGAGGAAGGTGATGATATTTGGGTAGAACATGCACGGTGGTATCCAAAATGTGCATTTGTACGCCAGCAAATGGGACAATCATTTATTGATACAGTACAGAAGCTAAACAAAAAAATGAACAAAAACACAACCATACCCTATGAACTGGTAATATATACAATGAGAAAAGATGGGAGTCAAGTGCCACGCAGACCCGGAAAAAATTCAGAACCTCTGGATGAAGTTCAAAAAATTCTTATTAATCAAGGTTTTATAGAAAAAGATGTGAGAAAAGCTATCCAACAAATAAATGATAAGAAAGAACAAGTAACATTAGATGTAATACACAAGGAATTGGCAG
>JAPORK010000026.1 GCA_026710285.1 Endozoicomonadaceae bacterium
CCAGACCTGCATTAAAACCAAGGTAATTATGTTCATTACTATTTGTCTGCGTATATCGATAGTGAGTTGTCATCAGTGGTTGTCCTGCACCGGGATCAACTGTTTTGGCGGTTACTACACATAATGAAACAGCTGATTTATTAACCAGCCTATGGATTTTCATTTCATCATTACAATTATAAGTAAATGTTTTTTTTAATCCTGTGGGATAACTGACTTTTGTAATGAGATGACCTGTATAGTAAAAACGAATACTATACCTGTAATCATTGTCTTGTACAGGAAGTGTAATAGAACGGATTTTGCCTTTTTCCTTATGAATTAGCACTGAAACAGGTTGCCCTTCACTGTTTTTACTAATGACTTTGATATAATTCTCTTTATAATTCAGTAGAATGCTGTGGTGCTCATCATCAGTAACTGACTGTAACAGATGGGTACCAGCCTGGTAAAAAAAATGAACAGACCATCCATTTTGTTGTTCCAAAGATGTTTCATATCCTGCATCATCGAGTGTCTCTCTTAAACCATTAGCATAAGTGATAATCAGATGGTTTTTATCCGTCATAATGAGAATATCTTTAAGTTTATGATATAAAGGAAACCACTGACTATTATTTTTTTGTTGCAAATAAAAATTTTGACCCGTTGATGTTGTTAACTGATGGGTTATCGGATTAAAATAGGTAAGATTCCATTTCCATCCATAACCCAGTTTATCCGTATCAGCATATGCGTTGCTGCTGTAATTGATTTCCAGGTCGATATTTGGACCATGTCCCCAGTTGCTGAGCAGGTTGCCTGCTTTAATGTGAGAGCTCAATATACCTGTACGTGGATCAATCTCTGTTCCCCATATTCTTTTAAAATTAAAGGCATTAGACCAGGGAGTATCTGCAGCTGATCCTGTATTAATAATATTTGAGTTGTATTTTTTTTTACTATATAAAGAGGCATGAAACGGATTACTTTTTTTTTGTAATGGTTGTCTATATGTATATAAACTGTGTTGATTTACATGTATAATAGCCACAGCTGCAGATACAAATAGAAAACATTGTTCGTAAAAATAGGTTGATATAAAAAATGAGAATACTAACCAAATACAAATTGATGGTTGTTTGTAATATTTAAAATACATGATATGACACTAAATTAAAGGGTATCTTTAATACTATTTGCTAAACTTTCTAATTCTCATATATTAATCTTGCTGAACTTAAAATCTTTCTTTCGTTGGTTTCAGAAGTAACATGAGAAAAAATTATTTGTTCTATTTCGTTTAATGTACCAAATATTATGTGGAAATCATTATTACCAAAATAATGAAGTTCCCAACAATCAATAAATTTTGATACAGGATGAATACTATTTTGAGTTATGATAAAATAAATATGGAAAGGAAAAACAACAACCTCTTCTAATGAAGTTTTTGGTGGATGATAATCGAGAAACTGATAGTTCTGATTTATTTTTTTTATTATGTACTTAAAAAAAGATAAGGTCTGTGTATAATAATCTGGTACACTTTTTACCATCGTGTCATATATACAACGCTGTGAGTTGATTGCTGAATTTATAAAGTTAAACTTATAATCAAAAAAAGCTGTTAAATCTGCCAGATCAAATCGCTTACTGTTGGCTATTGCCATAAGTATACACCCTGTATCAGAAGCTACAAGTGAATTGTTGATTGATCTTAAAGCAAACCAAGCCTGCTGTATTTGATAATAAGAGTACATTTGTATATAGTAGTTGTTGTCTTCTTCAACTATAAGCTCTGGTGTAACAGACTTTAAAAGTGAGGCAGGGTCAAACTTGAAGTAATGTGATCTTCCTTCTTTTAAAATATTTACCTCAAAGTGTTGTAATGTTACATTATTTCTTTCTTCAAAAGTAAACATTGTCATTGTTGGCCGTTGTATTTTTGATATAAAAAAAAGTCCTGCATCTACAGCCGCGGTGACTACCATGGCTGCCATTTCAATACCGCCTGTAACAGAGGCTGCTATATTTAACCCTTTATTGGCAGGTATAACCGATGCAACAACCGGGATACTACCTGTAATAGTTGCACCGGCTGTTACAGCAGATGCTATTACCGAACCTCCGTAAGTGTAAGCTGAGGCACCTAACGTAGCAATAGTCAAACC
>JAPORK010000355.1 GCA_026710285.1 Endozoicomonadaceae bacterium
AAATCATTTCATTACGATGCTTATGGTCGTTCTGCTGAACAGGTATTTTATGTGCAGGATGATATGAATGAAATTCAGTCTCTGAAAACAATAAAAGGCTATGACGAGGTAAGCCGTATTCATAGTGTTTTTCTTCCTGATGGAGAAAGAATGTTTATGCTCTATGATGACAAGGATCGTTGTACTATAAATTATCGTGAAAACTATCAGAGAAAACATTCTGCTATTACTGTTATTTTAAGTAATATATTAGATAAACCAATAGAAAAACGCCTGATTCCGACATCTTTAGAAAAAATACCTTCCCTGAAAATACTATGCAACAAGCAAAGTATAATCTCTGCCAGCATATCTACAATCACCTATGATGGCTTTGGACGGGTTATTAAAAAAACAGATCCTATGGGTAATACTATTCACAATCAATATGATGCACTGGGTCATCTGAGTGATGTTACTGATCCTGTTGGTAACCGTGTCCATCGGGTATATAACCTCAGTGGAAAGGTTGTGCAGCTCTGGTTATTTCCTGTAACAGGAGGGCATTATCTTTTATCATCTTCAGGTTATAATGCTGATGGTCAGCTATTGTTTAAAGCAGCAGAAGATGGTAAAAAGACAGTATTTACTTATACTAAAAATGGTCTGCCAGCCACAATAAAAAAACCATCAGGTCATATTTTTTCATGGCAGTATAATATCATAGATCTGCCTGTTACCAGTTATGTAGATGATAAAATACTTATACAGAGTAATTATGACCCGGTCACCAGACAACTTATCAAAAAAACAGATATAACCGGTACAACAACATGGAAGTATAATATTGATGGATTACCACAAAAATTAATCCATACTAGAAAAAATAATTATCCTAATTATAAACTGATGTGGTATTACGATAATAATCGAATAAATATTGGTGTTACGGATATTGATGGTAACATTACAAAAATAAAGCACGATAAATTTGGTCGTACTATCAGGCTAAATTATATACCTGTAAATGGTTCTGTTAAGACGCTTTATACTGTTTCTTATGATAGTTTTTCTCGCAGAGAAAGTATTCATTATGGAAGCGGTATGTACAGAAAGATTCACTACGATGACTTTGGTCGTCAAAATAAAGTAACCGATACATTAAACGATCAGTTAATTTCACGTTGGCAATTTACCTATAATGCAGACAATAATATTATTAAACTGAATCAACAGGCGAAAGATAATCAGTATGCTGTTTTAAACTATCAGTATGATGCGCTTGATAACCTGACCCAAATGCGTTGTCAGGGTTCTCCTGGCTTGCCTTTGTGTCCAAGAGATACTGCATTTAAAGGTGCAAATGTGAACAGAGAACCAATTGTTACAAGACAGAATTATTTTTTCACCCCTTTAAACCGGCTTGCCAGAGTTAGTGAGATATCAGAGGATTTGTCTACAGGACAGACTTTAAATAAAACCATGGTATACAATTATAATAAAGTCAATGCGCCTTTACGCCTGCAAATAATTACTACAATGTGGAATCATAATACTCCAGTTATACATCACTTTAATTATGATATTTCAGGTAATATGATCATCGACGGAGAAGGTAATCATATATTTTACAATGCATTTAACCAGATAATTAAGACAATACGATCTGATGGAAAACAGGGTTATTATACTTATGATGGTGATGGTCTGGAAGTAATGGAAAAAACAACATCGACCAAACATTATTTCTTTTATCTTAAAAAACAGCTAATTAATGAAAAAATTTTTACTGAAAAAGAAAAAATACATATTATCGGTTATCAGGGTATGGCACGGACCATTGATAATATTATGCATGAATACGAAGAACATAATTATAAGGTTGATGTCGTTGGAGTATTAACAAAGACAGTATCAGCAAATAATACTTACAGATTAAGTCAGCGCAATATCTACAGTCCCTATGGAATGGTCTGGCATGCTGAAAAAACTTCTTCTCCTCTTTATTTACAAAATTTAAACGGCTTTGATGGTCAGAAAACAGACCCTATTACCGGATGGCAATTTTTAGGTGCAGGTCATCGCACGTATAATCCACAACAACGTTACTTTGTTAGTGAAGACCCTTTTGGTGATGGATATGCTTTTTGTAGCAATAATCCGATTATGAAA
>JAPORK010000345.1 GCA_026710285.1 Endozoicomonadaceae bacterium
AATTAAATCTGTTATCAAAAGCTGTCGCTTAGTGTGTAGGTATGAAATATTCGGGCTAAGAGACAGCCTTTAGGGAGTGGATGTCAAACTCCGAGTGTATGTGCTTTATTAATGGAATCATTTGTATTGTCATCATTGCCGCTACAGCAATAATGTTTTGCAATATTATTAACGGCTTGTCTTGCACTACGCATAGAAGCTGTGCAAATAAAACCTCCTTGCGCTTGCAGCATATTTGACTGACTCTTTGCAATTGATTTGATCAAATGCTTCCTGTGCCTTATGTTGAACGCCAACAATCACAGCGTGTTTTTGAATGGTAGGATCTTCATATACAGAACTAGATGTTTCTTTGCTGCCTGATACAGTGTTGGCAGATATGTCCATTTTTTATCTCTGTAATATATTATAAAACTCCACGTACTTGTATCAGCAACCAAAATAAATATTTTGCAGCAGCCTGAATTGTTGTCAGAGTAGTAGTTTAAGAAAGTTTGCTGCTATGATATCACGTACGATCGAAAACACCATCAAAAAACCGCATCTGACAGAAAACACCCTTTACAACACAATAATCTATAAGGTTCAGATATATGTAATGCAACAAGAGTGAGAACGTTTAAAACCAGAATAAATATGATGCTTAAAGCTTAAAAAAACTGAGACCCAAAGCAGTAAATTCGTCACTGGCGGTGGCGAAAGCAAGTTGTTGAAACCAAACTGGAATGCAAAGAAAGCCTGCAGAGGTTTTTACCAAAAAGAGCAGGATATCAATAAGCTGACCATATGCATTGACTTGCTACTAAGATGCACTGTCGCTGTAACCAAAAGGGATACAATACAGAAGTCTTCACACCCATACTCTGAGAATATTTTTATTGTGTCATCCTAATGATGAATTTCTCCACAGTTATCGATTAAAAAGGTTGTTATTCAAAAAAAATAACTGTAAAATATCTTTTCCCAATTATTGTTCGCCTTTATTGCAATCCAGCAATCCCCGAAAATTAATATATACCAGGAGTAAATAGTGTATAATCAATCTCTTCCAGGAACATCGATGCAGCAAGATTGTAACCTGAATGCAGGCATACAGATACCAGCACACATTAAATCCGTAAGACATTTTTCAAAAGCAGCAAAAAAAGCAATTCCAAAGAAAGTGTTTGATACAGTTAAGCATCAATTAATGGCAGCACGTTATAATAATCTGCCTTTGATATCGACAAACCAGCGCAGAAATTGTCCGGATTTTATTGAAACGTTAACGGGGAGCACCGTTAAGCTTAGACAATACATTAATAGTAAAGATTGTGACGGTAACACTGCACTGATGAGGGCTGCCATAGCAGATAACGCTGATTACATTAATATGTTGCTGGAAGCAGGTGCAGATACTGAAGTTCAAAATAAAGATGGATATACAGTACTGATGATAGCTGCCGACAAGGGTCACACAGATTGTATCAAAGCGTTAACTGAGAACGCTGATAAGTCTAAATTTGATATTGATAACCGGGGATATGACGGTAATACTGCACTGATGGTGGCCTGCTTAGCAGGTAAAACAGGGTGCATCATAGCATTAGCAAAAGCAGGTGCAGACACTGAAATTAAAAATAGAGATGGGTATACAGCATTGATGATAGCTGCTGACATAAATAGCACAGATGACATCAAGGCGTTAAAAGAGAACACTACTACTGAGCTTACGCAGAATAATCTTGGCATCTCACTTATACGTGCGGCCGGAGCAAAGAGCACAGATTGCGTCAACGCATTACTAAAAGCAGGCGCAAAACCTGATTTTCAAAATGAACTTGGCACTACAGCACTGTTTATGGCTATCAAAGGGGGTCACATAGAATTAATCGAAGTATTAAGAAAAGCAGGTGCAAACCTGAACCTTAAGACTAAAAGCGGACATACAGCACTGACAAAAGCCGCCCAAATAGGTAGTGTAGATTGCCTCAAAGCAATAATCAAGATTTTTGAGCTTCGTAGTGACCACTTAAGCTGTGCGCTGATAGCCGCTGCCAAGGTAAATAATGCAGGTTGCATTAGTTTGTTACTCGAAGCAGGCGCAAACCCTAACTTTCAAAATGAACTTGGCACTACAGCACTGTTTATGGCTATCAAAGGGGGTCACA
>JAPORK010000370.1 GCA_026710285.1 Endozoicomonadaceae bacterium
TTATCTCCTGCTAAATACACCAGCTTTTACTGAGTCTGCCGTTATTTCGTTATTTTCCGTTTTCTCCGAAGTCATTCCCGCGGAGGCGGGAATGACTACAGATTTGTGAAAATAATGGCTTATTTATCTGGTACGAATAAGCCGTACAGTCATGATATATAGTATACTACTCTTAAAATTTCCAAGCAGAGGTTTGATTAAAAACTTATGTATAAGAGAATGCAATCCCTACCGGAATGACAAGGTTATTTCAGCATCAGCAGTTTAAAAGCAAGGATTTTTATTATTCAGCCAAAAACTCCGAACCAGAATTTGTGTATAAAAGACAGGGGAAGGACGGGGTGAAAGCTCCACCTTACCCGATAACGGTTGTTTATGCAAAAACTTTTAAAATCATTAAGTTATGTTTGTACAGACAGAAAAAATGAAAAGTAGGAGTGATAAGGTATAGCAAGGATAACAGAATAAGCAGCATGGGTATTGTATTAATTATTTCAGGTTTGATTAGATGATGCATTTCTGCTCCGTCATTCCCTGCACCACTACGTCATTCCTGCAAAAGCAGGAATATAGAAAAAAATTCTAAATTTTTTCACATCCAACTAAATGCTTATATAAGAGTATGTAGCAAAGACAGAAATCCATTAAGACAGTCACCACTAAAATATAATTTCCCTGTTCCCGGATGTCTGCTTTTGCAGGAATAACAACGGCGGAGCACGGAAGAGACTGTTGAAGTTATACAGTTATGTTTGTGCAAAACAGAGCTGACATCAATTGCAAAATTTCAGTTAACTATCTAAGATTGTCACAGATGTCAATTACCGATGCATAACAAACTAAATCCAACGATCATCTGACAAAAGATTTAAAACACCATTTTCAACCAGAAAGCTGTCGACAGTGTTGCGGATATTAAATTGCTTTGCAGCAGGTGAATTTTTTTGTACACTCTTTATGGGAAAATTTATTTTTTGTTGTTCTAAAAAACTTATAAATTAACTATTAAAGCCTGGAAATTTTTAAAAATAATAAAGTAGTATCTTTGTAAAAACTGTGATGATCAGGATTCAACAAAATGAGTAAATGGTTTTTAATTAAAACCCATTCAAGGCAAGAAGACAGGGCAGTAATAAATCTGAGCAGGCAAAATTTTTCTGTGTATTGTCCTTATTTTACCCGGAAAAATAGTCGAACGGAAGTATTATTTCCAGGTTATGTGCTTTTGCAACATACAGAAGATATTTCCCTGAGAACAGTGAAGTCAACCCGGGGAGTGCAGGGTTTTGTGCGTTTTGGAGAAACTTTTGCTGTAGCCTCAGATGAGTTAATAGCAAAAATTAAACGACAAGAAAAAATACTCGAAGGGATGCCTTTATTTAAAGAAGGGCAGCTAGTTGAGTTCCGGCATGGTCCGTTTGCACAGTACAGAGCTATTTATCTGTGTGATCATGGTGAAGAGCGTTCTGTTATCTTATTAAAATTACTAAACTCTACACGTAAAATTCAGGTACCAACAGCCAGCTTATGCAGTGTTTGAACCCGACAATCAAATGGATTAATGATGATAAAAAAATGTTTGTTTCCGGCAGCAGGTTACGGAACAAGATTTTTACCGGCAACAAAGTCTATGCCAAAAGAAATGATGCCTGTTGTAAATAAACCGCTTATTGAATATGGTGTTAATGAAGCTTTAGATGCAGGTCTTAATGAAATTAGTATTGTTACAGGAAGAGGAAAACGAGCCATTGAAGATTATTTTGATATTAACTTTGAGCTGGAACAGCAAATTTCTGGTTCTGTTAAAGAAAAACAGATGAATGATATTCGTCGGCTGGTGGATAACTGTCGTTTTTCTTATACCCGACAAAAAGAAATTAAAGGGCTTGGGCATGCAATTATGACAGGTGAAGTACTGATTGGTAATCAGCCTTTTGCGGTAGTTCTTGCTGATGATCTTTGTATTAATCTGAACGGAGAAAATGTTCTTCGTCAAATGGTTGATCTGTATAAGCGCTTTCGCTGCTCCATTGTTGCTGTACAAGAAGTACCCGATGATGAAGTAGACAGATACGGCATTATTGCAGGAGAAAAAATTAACAATAATCTTTTCAGAATAAATAACATGGTTGAAAAGCCTG
>JAPORK010000019.1 GCA_026710285.1 Endozoicomonadaceae bacterium
AACCTCATTAACAAAGGCGCTACAGTTGATGCAACGGGTTATGATGGTATAACACAGTTAACTTGTGCAGCAATATATGGGCATACAGACATTATAATGTTTTTAATTAGCGAAGGGCATGATATAGATGGAATAGCTCTTCAGGAGCGTCATACACCCCTAACATGTGCAATAGGAAATCAGCAGCGAGATACCATACAGCTTCTTATTCAACAAGGTGCTAATGTAAATAAATCAGGTTTTCTGTTTCCACCTTTAATGAGGGCAGTATTAGGCGATGATATTGAAACTATAAAACTATTGATTGCTAATAATGCAGATGTAAATGTAAAGTTCGATGGTTTAGGTACAACATCTTTAATGTATTCATCAGCAAAAGCAGAAAGCATAAACATTACAATGTTTCTTGTTGAAAATGGAGCCAATGTAAATGCACAAAGTCGTTGTGGTGAAACACCTCTAATGTTCGCAGCAAGGAAAGGAAACATATCAGCTGTCATGTATTTGCTTGACCATAAAGC
This sequence comes from Endozoicomonadaceae bacterium, assembly GCA_026710285.1. GTDB lineage: Bacteria > Pseudomonadota > Gammaproteobacteria > Pseudomonadales > Endozoicomonadaceae > JAPORK01. The sequence goes on from JAPORK010000019.1 coordinate 522, forward strand.
TGAGGTGAATACAAAATCGTCTGCTGGAAACACAGCTTTAATGTATGCAGCACAAGGGAATAATCCTGCGGTTGTAAGATATCTGCTTGAAAACGGAGCCGATGTAAATATACAAAACAAGAAGGGTTGTAATGCTTTAACCTGTGCAATGGCAAGCGAGAATGGATTATGCAATATAATGGTTCTGGATAATGCACATGCTGATTTTGACATGAATAATCTGGCTAATATAAACGCTTTACAATATGCATTCAGAAGATACAAAGACAATAAAGAACAGGAAGATAATTTGGTTAACCTCAAAACACTGGTTCGGTTTATAGAAAAAATACCTGAATATTCTGTAAAGCGTTATGGTAAGAAAAAAGAACAAGGTCTTTTTATTTGTCATGAAAATGAAGATATTTTCATAACAGATATCTCTGTTTTAAAAAAATTACGCTTACCCTGTCCACTGCAGGAAATGGCAGGCAGTGTAATACGAAAAACGATTAGCTATGCTGATTATAATGAACGAATAGCAGGTAGTAATTTACCAGCTCATCTTATTAATTATCTGAATGAAGATGCACTACTACTATCATTCAAGTGCCGTATGAAGCTGGATGATATTATAGACCGAGCAGAAAATAATGAGGATTCCTGACCGGTATAGTATGATACGGTCAACCTGTAAAGTTGATCTGTTAAACCAGTAGATGATTACACCCAAATTTAAAAAATAAACTGATAATGCACACTATTTTTTGCAAAATACCAATGAATGTGCTTTTTTATACATTTAAAATAATTATTGATAACTAATTATTATAAAATGTCAGGTATAAACTAATAATTAATAACTTTTGATATGTAGTATGAAAAAGTTCATAGATCGTAATTTAATTTTAATAATCAAGTGCTTATCAAATAATAAAAAAGTAGTGAAAAAAATATTTCACCTGTTTTTTCTGTCATTACTATTTTTTTGCCCGCTCTCTTTTGCGGCTTCTGATAGTTATATAATAAATTCCATCAAGGAAGGGGATGAAGAAGCTGTTGAGCAATTAATAAAAACAGGTCTTGATGTTAATAAAAGTCTTAGCTCAGAAGACTTATATGATTCTCCTTTTAGGATCCCTCCTGATTGTTATACACCGCTTATGGTAGCTATTAAGTATGGACAAATAAATATAGTGAAAAACCTCATTAACAAAGGCGCTACAGTTGATGCAACGGGTTATGATGGTATAACACAGTTAACTTGTGCAGCAATATATGGGCATACAGACATTATAATGTTTTTAATTAGCGAAGGGCATGATATAGATGGAATAGCTCTTCAGGAGCGTCATACACCCCTAACATGTGCAATAGGAAATCAGCAGCGAGATACCATACAGCTTCTTATTCAACAAGGTGCTAATGTAAATAAATCAGGTTTTCTGTTTCCACCTTTAATGAGGGCAGTATTAGGCGATGATATTGAAACTATAAAACTATTGATTGCTAATAATGCAGATGTAAATGTAAAGTTCGATGGTTTAGGTACAACATCTTTAATGTATTCATCAGCAAAAGCAGAAAGCATAAACATTACAATGTTTCTTGTTGAAAATGGAGCCAATGTAAATGCACAAAGTCGTTGTGGTGAAACACCTCTAATGTTCGCAGCAAGGAAAGGAAACATATCAGCTGTCATGTATTTGCTTGACCATAAAGCTGAGGTGAATACAAAATCGTCTGCTGGAAACACAGCTTTAATGTATGCAGCACAAGGGAATAATCCTGCGGTTGTAAGATATCTGCTTGAAAACGGAGCCGATGTAAATATACAAAACAAGAAGGGTTGTAATGCTTTAACCTGTGCAATGGCAAGCGAGAATGGATTATGCAATATAATGGTTCTGGATAATGCACATGCTGATTTTGACATGAATAATCTGGCTAATATAAACGCTTTACAATATGCATTCAGAAGATACAAAGACAATAAAGAACAGGAAGATAATTTGGTTAACCTCAAAACACTGGTTCGGTTTATAGAAAAAATACCTGAATATTCTGTAAAGCGTTATGGTAAGAAAAAAGAACAAGGTCTTTTTATTTGTCATGAAAATGAAGATATTTTCATAACAGATATCTCTGTTTTAAAAAAATTACGCTTACCCTGTCCACTGCAGGAAATGGCAGGCAGTGTAATACGAAAAACGATTAGCTATGCTGATTATAATGAACGAATAGCAGGTAGTAATTTACCAGCTCATCTTATTAATTATCTGAATGAAGATGCACTACTACTATCATTCAAGTGCCGTATGAAGCTGGATGATATTATAGACCGAGCAGAAAATAATGAGGATTCCTGACCGGTATAGTATGATACGGTCAACCTGTAAAGTTGATCTGTTAAACCAGCATGATGATTACATTCAAATTTAAAAAATAAACTGATAATGCACACTATTTTTTGCAAAATACCAATGCGTGTGCTTTTTTATATGTTTAAAATAAATTTTTATAATTAATTGTTATAAAAAATCAGGTATCAACTAATAATTAATAACTTTTGATATGTAGTATGAAAAAGTTTATAGATCATAATTTAATTTTAATAATTAAGTGCTTATCAAAAAATAAAAAAGCAGTAAAAAAAATATTTCACCTGCTTTTCCTGTCATTACTATTTTTTTGTCCGGTTTCTTTTGCCATGAATGACAGTGTGGTAATTGATATTATAAAGAGAGGAGATCAGGAAGCTATTCAGCAATTAATCAAAGACGGTAGTCTTGGAGTTAATCAAATTTTATGCTTCGCAGAAGATTGTCATTTTTGTGGTGAAATCTCTTGTACACTACTTTTGATTGCTATCAGATATGGACATACAAAAATAGCAGAAAATCTAATTGATGCCGGAGCTGAAATAAATCAACAACAGACCCATCATTGTATAACACCACTCATGTATGCAGCCGTATTTGGACATAAAGAAATTATAATGTTGTTGATTAGCAGAGGTGCTGATATACATGCAAAGGATCAATTTGATAAGACAGCTTTGATGTATGCAGCAGAAAACGGTAATACCGAAACTGTAGCATTTCTGGTTGAAAATAAAGCTAATTTAGATGCAAAAGATAAATACAATAATACAGCTTTAATGTCTGCTGTGAGAAAAAAACACAAACAAGTTGTGACGTATTTACTTAATAATCATGCAGATGTAAATATACAAAATAAACAGGGTAAAACAGCTTTAATGTTTGCAGTCAAAGGAGATACAGAAATTTTAAAACTTCTGATCGATTATGGAGTTGATGTTAACTTGCAGGACATATGGGGTAAAACTGCTTTAACTCTGGTAATGGATGCGCCAGAAGAAGCCTGTAATCCGGATCATTTGGTTAAACTGACATTTCTGAGTAATGCTCATGCCGATTTTGATATAAATAATCCAGTTCACAGAGATGCGTTACAATGTGCATTTAAAAACTATAAAAGTCATCCTGCTTCTTTCAAAATTCTTCTTCATTACTTAGAAAAAGTGTCTGTATATTCTGTAAAAACCGGAAAACAACAGACACAAAACCTTTATATTGGTCAACAAACAGATGGATCAACGCATGAATATCTTCTTATTGAGGATATCTCTTCTGCGCTGGAAAAATTACACTTATCCTGTCCACTTCAGGAAATGGCAGGAAGTGTAATACGTAAAGAAATTGGTCTGAATGATTGCAATGAACGAATAGCAGATATTTCTTTACCGCATCATCTCATTAGTTATCTGAGTGAGGAAGCGCCACCATTATCATTTAAATGCCGTATGGTTTTGGACGGTATTATAGCTCAAATAAAAGATAACAGTGATTTCTGACATATGTATAATAATTCATATTTATCTTCTGTCTGATTATCTGCTTTATAAATTTTCTGACAAGGGAAACCGGTTATTACCATGCACGTAGTAAAACCTCGCCCTTCAGGACTTGTCTCTTAGTCACATTTTCTAAACGCTGATTTTTATTCACAGGTTTATTTTCTGCTAAATATACCAATCTTTATTGAATGCACCGTGGGTTGAGCCTGTCGAAACCCAGAGACCAAAAGCAGCTAGGCTTCGACAGGCTCAGCCCACGGTATTATGTCAAAAAGGTTGGTATATTCAGTAACAGGCAATTTGCCAGGATAAAAATGAGAACTTAAAAAATGTAACTAAGAGACAAGGCTGAGCGGAGTGGGTCCACAGTGCATTCAGCAAAGGTTGTATTCATTAGGAGACAGACCTGCCGGAGTAAAACCGGTGTTTAAAGAATGTGACGAAGAGAAAGCTTCTACACAGGGAGAAAGCAGTGATGGCAACAGGACTAAAAGCCCTGTCTTACCTGATAACGGTGGAGTATGGCAGAAGTTGTTGGGACCATAAAGCTATGAAATTATGCTGCACAGAAGTACAGCCAAAAGGCTCATTGTGCATGTATAGAGCAAATAAATGAGTCTGGTATGATATAAAAAATTGTTTTATAAGGTTTTTGTAGCTATAAATCTAAATTGTTGCTCTTTTGAATAATTTTTATAAAAAAAATCAAACAATAAATGATTACATAATATAGAATGGCTTATTACAATTTCTATATAGCTGAACTCAGGCTTTACATCATATCTGTATAGAAGCAAAATTTTTATTATTGGTGTTACACATAAAAGAGTATTTTTATTATTAATGTGGTGTACAATACGCAAGATGAATAACAAGTTTTTTGATTTTTACAACAATAGCATCACCAGTTTTTTAAGCAAAGCTACAACGAGAATGTTATCCGGTTTATTGCATATTATTGCCTTCTGTAACAACAGGATCAACTCTTTTTTTTCTGAAAAAAGTAGAATTATCAAAAACTTGTGGAAAGATACAACAACGATTACCAGGAAAATACAGACAAATCGTATGTTTATGTCTGTGTATTCAAAATTCAGACAGGAATGTTTATTGTTAAAGTATCAGATACATACTTTTGGATTAAAGTCAATATCTTACATCAACACTCCCAGAGAAATCTCTGAATTGTATAAAAAATCAGAAGTAACATATTGCATCATATTAATGATTAACAATGAAATATTTCAGTCAGGAGAAATAAAGAGTTCATGGATATTAGCGTCATGAAAAAACTGGCATTAACCACAAGCCAATTGACTAACAAACAATCTGAAAAAACGCTTACAGTCAAAAGCAGAGGTAAATCTAATAAATCTCCGGGTATATTAGATCAAAAACGGGCTATTACTGCTTTTGAATTTGGGCTTGCTGTAAAAAATCCCAGCTACAATATTTATGCCATGGGAGAAAGTGGTACGGGACGTACTGCTTATATTCGCTATTATCTTGAAGAGAAGGCTAAAAACATAAAATCTTCCAATGACTGGGTCTACGTTAATAATTTTGATCAGCCAAGACGACCACGTGCAATTTCCCTGCCTGCGGGTAAAGGTTCTGTGTTAAAAGAAGATTTTAATACCTTGATAAACAGTTTGCTGGACACATTTCCCACGGTCTTTGAGAATCTTGCTTACCAGCAGCAAAAAAGTGAAATTGAGCATCAGTTTAATAAAACATATGACCAGGTAATTGATCGCATTGAACAAAAAGCATTAAAGCATAATATTGCCCTGTTCAGAGAATCTTCCTCGCTTACTTTTGTACCGATGAAAAAAGGCAAAACCATGGAGGAAACGGAGTTTGCCAGGTTACCAGATAAAGAGAGAATACGCTTTAATAATCACATTACTGCACTTGAAGCCATGTTAAGTAGTGAACTGGCAGAGATGCCACAATGGAAACGAAATTCAAGAGAATTGTTAAGAAAACTTAACTATAAAACGATCGATAAAGCAATTATCCCCTTGATTACACCACTAAAAAACAAATACAAAGAACATAAAGCACTGCTTGATTTTTTTGATACACTCGCAAAAGATTTACATGTAGCTATAATGGAACATCTTGCTGACGAACGCGGGCTTGAATTTCGTGAAGATGCCAATAAGCGTAACTATTTAAAAGAACGCTATATTCCGAATGTTATTGTTGAAAATAAAAAAAATGATGTTGCACCGGTTATTTTTGAAAATCATCCTACCTACAGGAATCTCTTTGGGCGGGTTGAATATACAACAGAAATGGGCTCATTAGTCACTAATTATTCACAGATATGTGCCGGTAGTCTGCACAGAGCCAATGGTGGTTTTTTGGTGCTGGAAGCTGCTAAATTGCTTGAAGAGCCTTTTACCTGGGAAGCATTAAAGCGCGCACTAAAAGATAAACAGCTAACAATCGAGCCACCACCATCAGAACTTAACTTTATCAATACGGTGTCGCTATCCCCTGAAATCATTCCACTCGATGTTAAAATTATTCTCATTGGTTCCAGGCAAATCTACTATCTTTTGCAGGAGCATGATCACGATTTTCATCAACTATTTAGTATCCTTGCAGACTTTGATTCCCATATCAAACGGACTCCTGAGCATATCAAGACATTTATTCATTCATTGCAAAACTGGGCTGAATCGCAAAATATTCCACCGATTACAGCCAGTGCCTTCGCAAGGCTGATAGAACACAGCTCACGACTTGCTGAACATAAAGAAGAGTTAACCGCACATGTGGATGATATTTATAATTTGATCAGAGAAGCAGATTATCTTCGCAGTAAAACAAGAAACCGAAAAATAAATCATCAACATATTCAGGCTGCACTTAAGAGTAGAGAAGAACGTACTAATCGTATTAGCCGTGCAATCCTCAAAGATATTGTGGAAAATAATATTTTAATTGATACTAAAGGTCAGCAAACAGGGAAAATCAATGGTCTGACAGTGCTTTCTGTAGGCGACACCTGTTTTGGTTCTCCGGCAAGAATTACTGCAACCGTCTATGCCGGCTCTCACGGTATTGTAGATATTGAACGTGAGGTTCAGCTTGGGCAGGCTATTCATTCGAAAGGTGTAATGATTTTAACCGGCTATCTTGGCAATAAATATACACAAGAGTTCGTGATGAATGTTTCAGCTAATATCGCATTAGAACAGTCTTATGGTTATGTTGATGGCGACAGCGCTTCTCTGGCAGAACTTTGTTGTTTGATTTCAGCACTAACAAAGCTACCTATTGATCAGGGGATTGCAGTAACCGGATCTATCAATCAGTATGGTGAAGTACAGGCTGTTGGTGGTGTTAATGAAAAAATAGAAGGCTTTTTTGACCTGTGTAATACGCGTAAACTAACAGGACAGCAGGGTGTTATTATTCCTAAAGCTAACATTAATAATCTGATGTTAGATGACCGTGTAATTGATGCGGTTGAAAAAGGAAAATTTATTGTTTATGCCGTGGAAGAGGTCGATCAGGCTATCGAAATTTTAATGAAAAATAGCAGCGGAAAACAGGATAAAAAAGGTAAGTATCCAAAAGACAGTATTAACTATCTTGTTATGCAGCGGCTGAAAACTATTTCAGAAATGAACAAAGATACAGATAATCAGGAATAAACGGAGCATCAGATCAGAGGCTCTGAATGCAGATGCCTGTATCAATTACTGTATTGAACGGGGAGAACAGACAATAACAGATAATTAGTTGACAGTTGATAAGACATTACATGCCCATAAAAGTTTATGTAAAAGTGCACTTCACTGCATATCAGCCAGGTCAAAAAGACTAAACACAGACCGAACTCATATTGTTTATGAAGACCTGTTATACAGGTAAAAAAAGATCTTATCCTGTACGGGTAGTTACCTTGCAAAAATTTGCAGCATAATCATTGGCATGATAATACAAATGAGGATAGAATGTAAGCTTTATCAACATCACTTTTTGAAATAAAGCCTCTGTTTATATTTTAAGCATACTATTTGTCGGTAAATTGTTGGTAAACCTGCAGATGGAAAACAAGTAAAACAGAGTCATTTTTATAAAAGATCTGAATAGTTGCTAATCAGACATTATATACAATCGTTTCGACAGACAGGAAACATATTTAAAATGAGTGACAATATTTTAGAACAAATCAAAGGGCAAATTAATTCAAATCCTGTTTTAATTTATATGAAAGGATCGCCCCAAATGCCTCAGTGTGGCTTTTCTCAGCGCGCAGTACAGGCACTAATACAGTGTGGAGAACCTTTTGCATTTGTTGATATTTTATCTCATCCGGAAATTCGGGTAAAACTACCTGAATATGCAAGCTGGCCTACCTTCCCACAACTATGGTTGAATGGTGAGTTAATCGGCGGATGTGATATTATTACCGAGCTATTTGAAAAAGGCGAATTACAACCTATGATCAAACAGGCAATTGCTTTAACATCAAAAAAAACAGATGATGAATCAACAAGCTCAATAAATTAAAAATGATAATGCCTCTGATAATTGTGTCCGCTTATTAAATACAGTTATATTTATTTTTTTATTTAAAAAAGCTGTATAGACGCTTTTGACAGAGTGCATTTTTTTAATAAAAATTACTAAACTTAATTGCTTTACTGCATGTTAGCTTTAAGCAAAATTTTGATAAACATGCTATGCTTTTAACAATTATATTTGATGTTTTTGTGCCAGTTTAATATTCTACATTTATCACAATCATTCTGTTAAAAAATGTTTATCAGCTTTGATCGTAATGATCTGATTTGTACACCAGGTTCTAACCTTGTATAGCAGGGATAAGTTGTCAGGTTCATTAGGGTACAATTAATGAAATTAATGTGAGGTTGTATCAAGCCAAAGATATTAACATTTTATACAATACATTAATGCAACTTTATCTGTAAAATCAATTCCAAATAAAACTCACTGCAAAATGCAGACGATACATACAGGTTTATTTAATCCATTTGAGTCGAAAAATACTTTTTTTAACTGAAAATTTTGTTTAGCATATTACAAAATGTTGATATGAATAATTATCTTAGAGCTTAAGCTTGCCGGTGATAAGTAGAGAAAAATGATGCAAATAGACTATCCGTTAAAATTAAAAAATATACAAATGCATTATTCCTGGGGTAATAAAAGCGAATTGCAACGTTTGTTTGATATCGCACCTGAAAATAATTTACCACAAGCAGAATTGTGGATAGGCGCTCATCCCAAAGCACCTTCCACGGCAGAATTAGATGATGGAAATCTAATTACTCTGGATAAACTGATAGCCTCACATACTGAAAATATTATGGGTGTTAAAGACAAAGAGTTTCCTTTTTTATTTAAGTTGCTTTCTGCAAACACACCGCTTTCTATTCAGGTACATCCCGATAAACATCAGGCAGCTGAAGGATTTAACCGGGAAAATCGTAAGGAAATTCCCATGGATGCTTCTTACCGTAATTATAAAGATGCCAACCATAAGCCAGAAATGATTTATGCTGTAACTCCTTTTAAAGCGATGTGTGGATTCAGACCAATCCATGAAATCAAAGAATATCTGAACATATTAATAGATGAAGGTATTGATATTCCTTCATACCTGATAGGGTCCTGGTCACCTGAAAAAGAGTTACGATTACTGTTTGCATGGATGTTAAGCATGACAGAGCAGGAATGCACAGAAATGATTGATAAAGTATTGCCGCTGACACAAAAATATAAGAGAGTAGAAGCATTTAATACCGTTGCATTACTGCATTATTATTACCCTTTTGACAGTGCTGTACTTTCTCCCTTTTGGCTTAATATAATTCATTTAAGTCCCGGAGAAGCCATGTTCATAGATGTGGGTTGTCCTCATGCTTACCTGAATGGTACCGGAATAGAGGTGATGGCCAGCTCTGATAATGTGTTACGTGGTGGACTAACCAAAAAGCATATTGATGTTTTTGAACTACACAACATTGTTCGCTTTGATACTGTTAATGTTACAAAAATCAATCCAATACCTTCTTTAAATAATGACATGCTAATTTTTCCTGCACCGGTTGATGATTTTTGTTTTATGCTCCTTACCATAAAAAACAACTGGCACAGGAAGGCAGGAGCAATGCACACTCTATTTTGTATGGAAGGCAAAATTACAGTCACAGGAAAAGGTGTATCGGTTCTATTGAAAAAAGGTAAATCATGCCTATTACCGGCTGCATGCGAAGCAGAAATAAATGGTCATGGAAAACTGGCTGTAACCGGGGTGGGTAATATATCAGACAATATTGATGCTTTTAAATCTATGCAGGCATAACTAAATTATACGTTGCAGGGTCATTTTTATACGGTACCATTGCCTGAAAAAGAGACGATCTGATCACTTCCTGCTTATACAGTTGAATGCAAGACCCTAAAACACGAATTTTAACTTCTATCTGCTGATCTGTAATTGCAAAAAAACACACAACAACCTCAGATAAAAACAAACAAGATTACAACATGCATAAAACCAATATCCATACGATATAGAATAAACAGGGTAAGCTACTATAAAGCAATGATCTTAAAAACACTCCCCTGTTTGGAGCTTTTGACCTATTATTATTTCTATCAACTGGTATTTCTTACATTCGATTATGTATTACTCATCACTCATTCGCAAATTACTGTCATTTGCTGTATATGTGCTTTTGTATTTAATTTTTTTTGCACAAATGAGCCGAGCTTTACCGGCTTCATTAAAACAAAATCAAAAATTTTTTTTTCATTTGCACAATTCTGCAACAGATAAAAAACACATTAAGAAAGTAGTTCATGCAGCAAACAAACATCAGTCTGAGGATAAGCAACAGAAGTTATATGATTCTGAAAATGATGCATCAGCTCCCTGGTCTAATGCATTTAATTTTACTAAAGATTGGGGGGTACATGTGGATCCGCGTACGGGGGTATTGAGTACTTATATTAAAGCAGGAAGTTTGCTTAGTAATAAAGGACATGGTCCTGATATTACACTCAATGCTAATTATAACAGTAATACAAACATTAATACAGATGGTCTCGGTGAGGGCTGGAGTTGGAATTTAACCCATTTTGATCTAAAAACTGATGAATTATTTACATCAACAGGTCAGATTTTTTATCTGCAAAAAACAAGTAATAGTCAATGGCTCCCTATGTATCATAAATTAAAAGATGTTTTGATTCAGGGAGATAAAAGTACTCACTTTATCATTACTTATACCAACGGATTAAAAGAAATACTTAATCATGATGGATATGAAGTCCGTATTGAACAACAAAATGGCTGGGGTGTTAACTTTAGTTATGCAGCGGGTTCTCATCTGCTAACAGCAATTACTGATGATGAAAAACATCAGATGACCCTGGTCAGAAAAGAAAACCAGTTAATTGTCGCCAGTTATAATACAACAGGGCAGCCTGCACAAATAGTGATGAACCTGGCTGATAATGAATTACAGGCGGTTACATTGCCCATCTCCAATAATCATAAAACACCTGCAATTAATATAAAGTATAAGCGTCATCTTATTACAGAGGAAGATTACCCTACCGGTCTGATTCAAAAATTAAGTTATAACTGTTCTCATGCAATGCTATTGCCTGCCATAGGTAAAAATGCAGAGATGGGTTTGTGTGTTGTCTCTTCTTCCAAAACTATTTTCGGTAATGGTGAATCTCCGGTTATAACCCGCTATCAATACTCAACAACCAACAATAATGGTCATAATTACCTGGCATTTAATGCAGGATTTTCTGTTATGCCCAGTGTCAGGCGAGACCTTTTGTTTGAAGCACCCTCTGCTTATACCTATAAAACACAGCAAGATAATGGAATGGTTACTGATATTCATACTTACAATAAATACCATTTACTGATTGATGATAAAAAAATAAGCGATTTAACCGGTCATATTTTATCAGAAGAACAAAATTTTTATTGTCGCATTGATCAGTATGATGGCTGTGCACATACCTCTTTTGATAATTTACCTGTCACTTATAGCTTGCCTTTAAAGATAGTAACTAAAATATGGGGAACATCTTCCAATACGCCTGTTATAAGCAGTATCGTAAAAACTTATGATAAACAGGGGCGGATTATTCGCACAGTAAACGACTTTGGAATTACTTCTGTTGTTGGTTATTGTTCCCGGGAAGGTGATTCTGACTGTCCCGAAGCACCAGAGAAATCACTATTTAGTCATCTGACCAAATCAGTTACTATTTATCCTGCCAACAATGATACTTCACTTCAACCTGTTGTAAGCCGCAGTTACTACCGTAAATTACCGAATTTAAAAAATAATGGCTACATACTGGTTCTGGATCATACCACCAGTCAGTCAGGTGATCAGTGGCGTACTTTGAAACGATACTATTATGAAGACAAAGCAAATGTCATCACCTATGGTTTGTTAAAGAAAACAGTACTAACTGGAACAGTGCCGGATAATGCAACCCTGAGGGCAGTTACAAAAAATTATTACTATGCCCTGAATCATGATGGCAGTAAACGTATTACTTACAGTACAATTAATACAGGTCACGGAACAGTACAACGCTCTGCTGTAAACACTTACAGCACATTTACACACCAGCTGCTTGAAAAGACCGATCCGTCAGGAACAGATACCATCCGCTACCATTATGACCGCTTTGATCGACTAATACAGACAGACAGCGCCACAGGAACTGATTTTGCTGCGAGTATACGTTATCAATACACAGTTTCTCCCACTTTAAACCAGGTTATGATTACTGCACCTTCTGGTTTACAACAGAAGATTATTTTTGACAGTGCCGGACGTCAGTTAATAAATTTTTCTGAAGCTGTTGATAAGAGAGGAAAAGCACAGCCTGGTCAATGGATTCCTGAAACCAGCAATTTTTATGATCCTTATGGACACATTATTAAGCAACAACATTATATACTCACTGATTCCGGACAGCAGCAAATGCTGACCCGTCAAGTTAAATATGATGAAATGGGAAGAATTTTGCGTGTTGACCTGCCGGATAAGCGAGTACAGTTTACCCAATATGATGATCATGAGCGTTGCAAGATTAGTTATACAAAAGATGCACAGGGTAAACGTTCGCCTGTTTCTATTGTGCGTGCTAATAAACTGGATAAACCGGTTAAAAAATTTATTTTGCCCGCTTCACAGCAGACACTGCCGGCAGCAGATTTTTTATGTCAACAGGGTGACACACAGCCTGGTGCAAGAACAGTCACAATGACTTATGATAATTTTGGACGGATTGCAACAGTAACCGGACCATCGGGTAAACGTGTCAGCAGAAAGTATGATGAACTTGGACGTTTAACTGATATCATTAATCCGATTGGCGATAAAATAACTACAGTCTATAATCTGACCGGACAAATTATACAAAGTTGGGTTTCACCTAAAAATGGCGGGCACTACCGGTTATCTGCAGCCGCTTATAATACAGTGGGGCAGTTATTATGGAACTCAGGGGAGGATGGTAAACGAACCTTTTATACTTATACGACAAATGGCGATATTGCAACCGAAGTAATGCCATCAGGTCATGTGGTTTCATGGAAATATAATACCGTTGGTCAGCCCACGCTCAAGGCATTAGACGGCAAATCACTACTGGCAGTTCAATATAATCATCTGACCAGACTACCTAAATACAAAACTGATATTACCGGTGTCAGCACATGGCACTACAGTGACGATGGATTGCCCTTACTGCTTGATCACAAAGGCAACAATAATTATCCTGACTATCAATTGCAGTGGCAATATGACAACAACCGCCGTGTTATAAGTACAACAGATATTTCTGGCAATAAAACAATGGTCGTTTATGATGCATTAGGACGACCTAAGTCACTGTATTATCAAAAACAGAATCAATCAACATTTTCATTACTGTATACTCCGGTTTATGATAGTTTTTCACGCATTATTGGTTCAACCTACGGCAGTGGTATGCAACGTACTATTACTTATGATGCCCTAAATCATCCTGCACAGGTGCGTGATACTTTATCGCACCGTCTGCTTTCTCAGTGGAATTATACCTTTGATAGTGACGATAATATTACGACGATTAAGCAGTCTGTCGGTAGTGGCGAACAGGGTATTTTAAAGTATCAATATGATAGTCTGGATAATCTGGTATCAATGACCTGTAGTGGTTCTGATGGATTACCGCTTTGTCCGCGAGATACTGATTTTTCAGGTAGTGGTTTACATAATGCTCCGGTTATTGTGCAACAAAAATATACTTTTACACCATTAAATCAACTAGCTAGCGTCACAGAAACATTAAGTGCTTTAAAGCAACAGCAGACTCTCAGTAAAGTAATGACTTATCATTATGGTGATGCTGCAATACCTTTGCGCTTACATAGTATCCGTACCCGGTGGAATAAACAGGCACCCGGAATAGTATACCTGAGTTATGATGCAGCAGGTAATATGATTACAGACGGACAGCACAATCAGATAAGTTACAATGCTTTTAATCAGATTACACATGTCATGACTGCTTCAGGTACCAGCAGCTATTATGGCTATGATGGTGAAGACAAAGAAATACTGGAACAAAATGCAAAAAGCACCCGTTATCTTTTTTATCGTGGTGACCACTTAATTAATGAAAGTATTCATGATGTAAATCAGACAATGCATATAACCGGTTACAAAGGTGTTGCTAAAACCACGGATGGCACCATTGATCAATTTTATGAACAAAATTACCGCGGAGATATCACCGGCATTTTTATTAAAAATTCTCACGAACAGGAATATAAGTTAACTCAGCGTAATATATACAGCCCCTACGGTATGTTATGGCATCCACCTTCTGTTTCTCTTTCTCTGTATAAACAAACACTCTTTGGATTTGAAGGAGAACGGACTGACCCCATTACCGGCTGGCAATTTTTGGGTGCCGGAAACAGAACGTATAATCCGGCACAACACTACTTTGTTAGTGAAGATCCGCTAACCGGTGGTTACGGCTTTGGTAGTAACAATCCGGTGATGCATCGGGATCCTAGCGGCAATATGCCTCAGTGGGTGGGAATGGCTGGAAAAATAGCGGGTTATGTTGGCACACTGGGTTTTAGTAGTATTTCTAAGAAATGGGCACAGATTACCGGCACTGTGATCAGTGCAGCACTTTTTGTGCTCTCTGTAGGTGTCTTGTGTGCACCAGCGGGGGGGTATGTCGCTGCTGCCGCTATGACTGTATCGGCAATACCTGCCAGTCTGCCGGTAGCTGCTGCTATTGCTCCGTCTAATAAAGGTCTGAATATTACTTCAGCGATTGTGGGAGCAGCAGAATTTACTGTCACAGTGGCTGCGACGATGTTTACACTGGGTTTTTGTGCATTATATGCACTGAGTGTTGACTATAGCGCTGTTTCAAGTTTCGGTGCTGCGAGTATCCCTGAATTAGTAACAGAAGATATTGCATCTGTAGCTGCGGCAACTGATGATAAATTACCAGCAGGGGGGGCATCAGCAAAACCTTTCAAATGTCCAGCACTCAGACCTCCTGAACATTATGCTACGGAACCTGAGTTTACAAATATGGAGAGAGAGTTTGTCGAAGATTTTATTAATCAACATACAAAGCAGTTGCTTTTTCAACCTCTGAATGAACAAGAATGTAGTGATCCTGATAATTTCCTCTCTGTTTTGGCTACTTACAATTTTTCTGGCGCAGTGACCTTTGACAAAGATTTGTATGCTTATAGTCTTAAAGACGACCTTCTGCGGCTAAAACAGCGCATGGACCCATTTAACACCATACCTAAGAAGGAATGGAAAGCAATCAGTAAAGGGTTTTCTAAAAAATCAAATGAGTTTTATACAAAAGTGTCACTTTTCAGAGAAAAAGCGGGTTATCATGGCACTATTTTTAGTCCGGCAACCTATGAGTATTCTGGTCATTTTATTGATTTTTTCAAAAGGCAAATTCCAAAGTGGCAGGAGCAGCAATATCAACAGCAACAGGCGGTTCTGGGCGATTTAATGCAAGGTGGTGGAGGCGTTATTATAGCGCTGTTTATTCCTCCCAATATGCCTGCCAGATAGAAACAGCGACAACATTGCATATTCCGGTAGTGTTAATCTGTTATGCTGTATTTACCACCCGCTTTATGCATGAATTTCCCGGCAAAGGTTTTTTTATCAGGCATCACTGTTATTTTCTACTTGAGCGATAATATCTTCTACAACCATACGGTGTTCAAATGATAGTGGTGGTGCTTTTGCAAGCAAATATTCAGTGATATGTTTTGGCAAGCCTGACTTTGATTGCAGTTCATCATAATCGGCAGACCTGATCGCTTTACGTATAACGATTCCTGCCATCTCCTGAAGCGGGCAGGGTAATGCTAATGTTTTTAGAATGAGGACATTTTTAATGAGGAGATGTTTATGCACAGATCCACCTGCTATCTGCTCAATAAAAAGGTTTTGTGTTTTTTCCGGACCACACACATCTACACAATATTTAGACGTCTTTTTTAAATACCGAATTAAAATTTTTAGCGCAACCAGATTATCCTTATGGTTGTCAAATGCACACTGTAAAGCTTCTCTGCAACTTGGGTTATTTATGTCAAAATGTGCGTTAGCATCATCCAGAAGTGCGAGACCATCAGGTGTATACATTGCACAGATTAAAGCGGTATTACCGTGTTGATCTTGAATATCTACATTAGCTCCATATTCAAGCAGGTATTTTACCAGCTCAGCGTTGTCCTGTTCTGCTGCACACATTAAAGCTGTCTTACCATATGCATCCTGTGCATTTACATCAACTCCTTTATCAAGTAAATATTTAATACTTTCTATGTTTCGTCCTGTTATTGCATGCATTAAAACAGTTTGACAACCATCGCTGTGTGCATGCATATTAGCTCCGTTTTCAACAAGAAACGCTGTTATTTTATGTGATCCGTTTCTTTTCATTACTGAAGCCATTAAAGGTGTTATATTCAACAAATTTTTTGTATTTACAGATGCTTTGCACTTTATCAGATATTTTACGGTTTCGATATCCTCCTGCTTTATTGCTTCGGTTAAAGGTGTATTACCCTGGTTGTTTGGTTCATTTATATCAATGCCTTTTTTTACCACGAATCGTATAATGTGCGAATTCCCTCCCTGTACTGCATACATTAGAAGCGTTTTACCATCATTACTTTTTGCATGTATATCCGCACCTCTGATTATCAATAGCATGAAATTTACCAGCTCAGCGTTGTCCTGTTCTGCTGCACACATTAAAGCTGTCTTACCATATGCATCCTGTGCATTTACATCAACTCCTTTATCAAGTAAATATTTAATACTTTCTATGTTTCGTCCTGTTATTGCATGCATTAAAACAGTTTGACAACCATCGCTGTGTGCATGCATATTAGCTCCGTTTTCAACAAGAAACGCTGTTATTTTATGTGATCCGTTTCTTTTCATTACTGAAGCCATTAAAGGTGTTATATTCAACAAATTTTTTGTATTTACAGATGCTTTGCACTTTACCAGATATATGACGGTTTCGATATCCTCCCGCTCTATTGCTTCGGTTAAAGGTGTATCACCCTGGTTGCTTGGTTTATTTACATCAACGCCTTTTTTAACCACGAATCGTATAATGTTCGAATTCCCTCCCTGCACTGCATACATTAGAAGCGTTTTACCATTATTACTTTTTGCATGTATATCCGCACCTCTGATTATCAACAGCATGAAAAGTTCTTCATGTCCCCATCCGGCTGCATACATTAGTGGTGTTATACCGTTACTGAGGTGCTGATCAATTGCAGCACCTTTATCAAGCAGATACTCTGTTATATTTATATGTCCGTATTTAACCGTAATCAAAAGAGGTGTGTAAGTATAGAAACTGTAACGATGACCAGGAAAATTAATACCTTCGATGCATAACATTCTCTTAAGATTAAGATAACCAGTCTCTGTTAATTGCTTAACAGCCGTTATATTTCCCTGTTTTATGGTCTCATCAATTACTCCGTCATCAAAAACTGCAAAAGAAGCCGGACAAAAAAATAGTAATGAAAAGAAAAAAAACAGGAGACGCTTTTGGCTGTCTTCCCGAAAGCTGATAAACCTATTCAGAATGATGACCAGAGGATGGCTTGTTAAGTTTTTCATACAACTTCACATAAAAAATTGAAAGTTATTAATAATTAGTTTTTATTTATAGTTAGATAACAGAATGCGATTCCTGTTTAAAAAACGCCAGTAGTATATTCTAATATCCGCAAGGAGACAAGAAATTGCAAGTTATTAATAATTGGTTTTTGTTTATAGTTTGATAACAGGATGTGATTCCTGTTTAAAAACACCATCAGTATATTCTAATACCCACCAGGATGTATCTCTCCAGTCACCAAGGACTATCCGGGTAGCGTCAGCAGAAACATTATCTTTCAGCATAATCTGATGTGTCCACTCCCCCGGACGGTGTGTATGACCATGAATCATATATTTAACATTAAATTGCTGCATGGTTTTTACAATAGCTTCAGGTTGAGCATCTTTTATTGAAACAGTCTGAGCATTGTATTTATTGTTATAATAGTTTTGCTGACTTTTACCGCTTATCTGTCGAATTTTATTAGCTATTTTTAACTTTATTTTTTTGCTTAGTTTGCTATAGATAAAGCGAACAATCTTACTATGCACAAAATGACGATATAGCTGATAACTTCTGTCTTTTGTGCAAAGAGTGTCACCATGCAATAAGAGTATTTTTATCTGATCAACCGTTATTACAGTGTAATCAGAAAGCAGTGTAAAGCCTGCCAGATCACAAAACTGCTTGCCTATAAGGAAATCTCTGTTGCCTTTTATAAAATACAGTCCGTGTTGCCGGCTATACTGTTTTAACGCCCGGGCAATCTCAAAGTGCCACGGTTGCATACAGTCGTCACCTACCCACAGATCAAAAAGATCACCAAGAATATAAAGCGAATGGGCAGAACGAGCCTGGTGCTCAAGAAAATAGAGAAAAGAACGCACCAGTTCTGGTTTTTCTTCTGATAAATGCAGGTCAGAAATAAACACTACTTTCATCAAGTTAAAATTACTCTTCTGTCAGGGTTGCGGAAGTAATAATAATGTCCTCAGCCGGTACATCCTGGTAAAACCCGCGGGATTCAGTAAATACTGCTGCAATTTTATCAACAACATTCATACCTTCAACAACCTCGCCAAAAACAGCGTATCCCCATCCCTGATCACTTTCTGCTTTAAAATCAAGGAAATCATTATCTGCCGTATTAATAAAAAATTGTGCTGAAGCAGAGTGAGGAGCAGCAGTACGGGCCATGGCAATTGTTCCGCGATTGTTTTTCAGACCGTTGTTAGCCTCATTCTCAATCGGTGGATTAGTCTCTTTTTCTTTCATCTTGACATCCATTCCCCATCCCTGAATACTACAGCCACTGCTGACGCGATA
>JAPORK010000554.1 GCA_026710285.1 Endozoicomonadaceae bacterium
CGTTGAGCGATGGCCCTTCCATACAGAACCACCGGATCACTAAGACCTACTTTCGTACCTGCTCGAGTTGTCTCTCTCGCAGTCAAGCATGCTTTTGCCTTTACACTAACTGTACGATGTCCGACCGTACTTAGCACACCTTCGTGCTCCTCCGTTACTCTTTGGGAGGAGACCGCCCCAGTCAAACTACCCACCACACATTGTCCCCAACCCAGATAATGGGCTTAGGTTAGAACCTCAATAGTACCAGGCTGGTATTTCAAGGTTGGCTCCACAGCAACTGGCGTCACCGCTTCAAAGCCTCCCAGCTATCCTACACAAGTAATATCAAAGTCCAATGTGAAGCTATAGTAAAGGTTCACGGGGTCTTTCCGTCTAGCCGCGACTACATCTTCACTTAAAAGCAGCATTGTGCCTCATCTTGCATCTCTGTTACAGATTTTTATAGCTGACAGACATACTTATTTATTATGTTCTGTGATTCAATCAGCTTGTATTGTAACTTTAATTTTAAGACTTTAACCACATTTTTTCGGTCTTTAGCTGTAAACTTTTCAATTCGTAGCCACATATCTTCCTCTGTAATTTTATTGTTTAACTTAACCAGACATTCACAGGGTTATTGGTAGTGCTCATAGTTCTGTGTCTGTTAAAGATGAAAAACATTGTTCATTATATGGATAAAAGGTAGTGATTGGTTTTGCATAAGTTGTACCTTCTAACCACAACAATACCATGAACATATTTATTAAATTTTTTATTCTCATTGTCATATCTGATAAAACACCATATTGTCTTTTTTTATCAAAAAATGTGGTAAACACTTAAGTTTCATAAAGAACGAAAAGTAATTTTCCTTTTTTTTAACAAACAAAAATACTTTAATCATCAGCAGAATAATGTTACCATCTACGTATAAAAGAAAATTAAATTAAGCGAATATTATACAAAATTAGCTATTGCGAATTTATAACTATCTGATCAGGTAGTGATATGTAAAGTTAATTAATTGAATTTCCTTTAAAAACTATTTTTTTGAACCTTTTTTCTACCGTATTTTACACGCATATATACCCATTCAATTTCAAAACACTGGGTTTTATTTTTGTATAATCCTTTAATAACAATGAGTTCCGATGAAGTGAATCCAATATTTTTAAGTGAAATTGGTATAGATCGTATAATCCACTATTAGCTTTTTGCACGGAGATATAAATGAGATTTTTCATCCTTACACTATTTCTTCTTTTTTCTTCACTCAGCTGGTCGAATGAAATATCAGTAGGAGGAGTAAATTTAACAATTCCCCAGCCAGAGGGTTATAGCCCTGTTACATCAGAAATGGAAGCTCTTTATGAATGGCAAAAACTGTTTATTTTACCAATGAACAAAGAGTTTACCGCATTTATTCCTGATGATCAGGTCGGAATAGCTTTGAAAAATGAAATTCCTCATTTTCTCCGGCATTTCTCAGTTCAAACTAGCAAAAAACTGATAAACGTAACTGTAACAAATTCAGCTTTTGCAGCCTTCAAAAAAGCTATAAAATCTGAAAATATCAAACCAAATAAAAAATTTGAGACTCAGTTGTCGGAGAGCATGAAAACAATAAATGAAAAAACAAAAGAACAATATGGTGTTGATCCTGCTTTTTCTGTATCGCAAATAATTCTTATGCCTGTGCATGAAGAGACAGATCGTACTATATCTTATTCTACGTTGGTAAAATATAACATGAAAGATAAAAAGGGTAATCCATTGCCCTACTTTGGAATCGTTACAACAACATGCGTACACGTTAAAGGAAAAGTATTATTTCTTTGCGCATATTCAGAAAAGTCAGATCTGGAATGGAGCAGGCAGGCATCTCGTAAATGGGTTAACAGCGTGATTAATGCAAACCCGTCAGACATACTTACAGGTATAAAAGAAACCGTTCCGTTCCGTATTTCGATAACTAAATGGACCCAAAGAATATTTAAAGGTGCTCTTAAAGGTGCTCTTAAAGGTGCATTTGTTGCTCTGTTAATTACTCTATTTTATCTGGTAATTGTTTTCTTGGGGTGGGTTAAAAGACGAAAAAGATAAGCATAAAAAAAACCCCTTACCTTTATAAAAA
>JAPORK010000494.1 GCA_026710285.1 Endozoicomonadaceae bacterium
TGAATGTTGCTTCCAGTGCAGACAGATCTTCAATTATAATACTTTCATCAATTTTTCCATCTATTTTTTGCTGAAATAAAAAACTTCTTTTCCCTGAAGTAAACGTTTTTACAACAAAGTTATTTGTCTCATCTGGTCTTATAAAATCTAACAATACTGTGAGAATATTCAATTTATAGGGTAATTCCTGAATCTCCCGGATGAATCTTTTAAATGCCTGGAATAAAGCATCTGCATGAATCGAATTACTTATATCAAAATCTGCACCTTTGCTAATTAGAAGCTTTATGATATGATTAAAATCTTTTTTTCCTCCGGTCATACAAAAAGTTAAAGCTGTCTGACCGTAAAAATCTTTCATGTTTACATCTGCTCTTGCTGTAATCAGATATTCTGTAGTTTCTGCATGATCTTTAAATATTGCATACATTAAAGATGTAATCTTATGACTACTTTGTGCATTTATATTCGCACCATGCTTAATAAGAAGAGTTGCAATCTGTATCAGACCTTGATGTGCTGCGTACATTAAAGGTGTTATATTAAGAGATCCCGATGGCAAATTGACATCAGCACCATGATCAATCAGATAAGTTATTATCCCAACATGCCCTTGCAATATTGCATAGGTTAAAGGTGTAAAGCCAAAAATATTTTCCTCATTGATATTAGCTTTATACCTAATAAGCAGTGCTACAGTTTCTATATATCCTTGCTGTGCCGCAAACATTAAAGCGGTACAATTGTCATTATTTTTTAAATTCACATCAGCACCTTTTTTGATAAAGTTCTCTGCAATACGGGTATGTCCGTATATTGCAAGAATCATAAGAGGTGTCATAAGGAGTGTATTCTGCCCGTTAAACCATTTGTATTGAGCATTAATATCTATTTTTTAATTCTGTATTAATTGCTCAATAACTGTTTCATCACCTGCTTCTAAAGCTTTAGCTAAGTGCTTGTGATTAGCTGTACAAAAATTTAAATAGCAAAAAAGTAATAAAAGAAAAAAGCAGCAGGATAAGTTATTGATTGTTGTGCCAGATTTAAAGAAGAAAGCAGGCAGGTTAAAATGAAAAGGTACAAATTTTTTCATGCAAAATAAACGACAAAAACTAACAATAAATATTGAGATTATAAGCCGTTTCATCTGTGTATACTCTGCAACAGGCTGGATAATTATTTTCGAATATCGTAAAGCTTACGCTATTATATTACATATTATTTTTAATTCATGATGATAAAAAAATGCTGATACTTATTTCGCCTGCAAAAACACTGGATTTTGAAACACCTGCGATCACTTCTGTGTCTACACAGCCAGATTTTCTTTCTGAATCACAGTATCTTATTAAAATTTTACGCAAATTTTCATCTGCTGAGTTAAGTACTCTGATGAAAATAAGTGATAAACTAGCTGCATTAAATGCAGAGCGCTATGCAAACTGGTCCCAACCTTTTACATCAGAAAATGCAAAGCAGGCTGTACTGGCATTTAAAGGCGATGTCTATACCGGGTTAGATGCAGAAACACTGTCACAACAACAACTGGAGTTTGCCCAGAACCATCTGCGTATTCTTTCTGGTCTGTATGGATTATTGCGTCCCCTGGATCTGATGCAACCGTACCGGCTTGAAATGGGCACAAAATTGCAAAATCGTGCAGGTAATAACCTTTATAAGTTTTGGACAAAAGTGATAACCGATAAAATTAATGAAGAAGCTAAAGGAGCACCGGTTATCAATCTTGCCTCTGAGGAATATTCTAAAGTGGTGAATTTTAATCAGTTAGATAGTCAGGTTATCTCTCCTGTGTTTAAAGATTTCAAAAATGGTCAGTATAAAATTATCAGTTTTTATGCAAAAAAAGCACGCGGAATGATGAGTCGTTATATGATAGAAAACAGCGGAGATGTTACCGGTTTTAATGTTGGCGGTTACCGGTATAGTCATAAAATGAGCACATCTGAAGCACCGGTATTTATAAGAGATGAAGCTTAATTATCCAGTGTTTGGTTGGATGTAAAAAAGTCAGAAATTTTTTCTGGATTCCTGCTTACGCAGGAATGTGCGTCCAGCAAAGGCTGGTATGTTCAGCAGGAGATAAACCTGCCAGGG
>JAPORK010000096.1 GCA_026710285.1 Endozoicomonadaceae bacterium
ATTTAGATTACGAATTAGCTTGACCAGCATTCCCATTGAAATAGGATCCTGCCCGACAAAAGGTTCATCATACATAATCAAATCAGGGTCAAGCACAATAGCACGTGCCAGTGCAACCCGGCGATTCATGCCGCCGGAAAGTTCTGCCGGTAAAAGATCTTTAGCGCCACGCAAGCCGACCGCCTGAAGTTTCATTAGCACTACATCTTTAATCATATGATGGGGTAGTTTTGTATGTACGCGCAGAGGAAATGCAACATTTTCAAAAACAGTCATGCCCGTAAATAGTGCGCCACTTTGAAAAAGCATTCCCATTTTTCTTCTCAAATTAAACAATTCTTTACGGCTTATTTTATTTAATTGAACACCGTCTACAATAATATCTCCTGCATTTGGTATAAGCTGAGCACCAATCAAACGCAATAATGTGGTTTTTCCACAACCGCTGGGTCCCATAACACCCGTTATTTTATTGCGTGGGATATTTAATGTTATGTTGTCAAATACAACTCTGTTTCCACGTCTGAAGGTGAGATTTTGTATTTTAATGTAGTCATTACTTTCAGCTGACATATAAACTCATTTTCTCGCCACAAAAACTAATAAAGAACCAGTTTCTTCTGGTACCATTTATTTATTTGATATTAAGCGCTGAGGCGTGTTTTGTACAGCAAATACAGATTCAAAGTTTTATAAAACTTATTTTTTAATCTTTTTATGCGTTTTAAAAGATAACTAACATCTCAAAAAAAATGATATAAAAAACAACTTTTTTGTTTTATAAAACTGATTATTTACTTATTTGTTCTGTTTTTTTTAAGTATCCCTGACAATGCTTTTTATTGGTCAATGTTGATTTTTGGTGGATAAAACAGGTCTGAAGCTTTATTGAGTTCATCTGTTATGTTAACAGCAATATCAGTATAAATCTTTGCATACTGATCTTCAGCCATGACAACAGGACAACCCTGATCACCATGCTCTCTGACCGTTCGGTTAAGCGGAAGTGATCCCAGTAATTTAACAGCATAATGGCTGGCTAAACGCTTTGCACCACCGTGCCCAAAGATTGCCTCTTGATGACCACATTGTGAACAGATATGCACAGACATATTCTCTACAATACCTGTTACCGGAATATTAACTTTTTTAAACATTTCGATGGCTCGTTGTGCATCGAGTAGTGCAATATCCTGTGGTGTTGTTACTACAATGCTACCTTTAAGAGAAGCTTTTTGTGACAGTGTTAACTGAATATCACCTGTGCCCGGCGGCATATCTACCAGCAATATATCCAGTTGTCCCCACCAGGTTTGCAGTAGCATTTGCTGGAAAGCACCGCTTGCCATGGGACCTCTCCACACCATGGGAGTTCGTTCACTGGCTAAAAAGGCCATTGACATAACCGCAATGCCATAGGCATTGACCGGAAGATACCAGGTTTTGCCATTTTTTTTAGTGATATCGGGTTTTATATTATCTTTAATACCCAGCATTTTACCCTGGCTGGGACCATAGACATCGGCATCGAGTATGCCGATCTGGTATCCCTGCTGTTTTAATGTAAGCGCTAGATTGGCTGTTACTGTAGATTTCCCTACACCACCTTTACCTGAAACAACAGCGATAATATTTCTGATTTGTGTGTTGTCAGAGAGATCTTCTTGGTTATTCATATAAGCTCTTGTTTCAGTTTGGGTAATACAATTTTTTTACTTCTTCCTGAAAGGCACGTTTGCCTGATTCGGGATCTATACCCTGTGTTTGCATTAATTGCTGCTGTTTTTTCAGTATTCTTCTTTCTGTCTGGCTTATCACATCATGGTGAGCAAAATTTTCCAGCTGCTTGTTAATCATTTTAGCTGAGAGATCCTCACCATTTTGTACCGCCTGACAGAATAGCGCATAATTACTTTCAAATAAAGGAAAGGAGCGTTCCTGTAATTCGCTTCTGAGAAACGACCACCCGGTGGCTTTACCTGCAAAATAGACAGCCGCATGACTCCATGGACTGGTTACATCAGGTGATTCCATATTACAGGCTTCATAATAAGCTTGTAATGGTCGACGAAAGCGGTACCGTGTCTGGATCCTATTCGATCCAGGCCGCTCAAGAGG
>JAPORK010000289.1 GCA_026710285.1 Endozoicomonadaceae bacterium
AATATTAGGACCGTGCCCCAGATTGCTTATCATACTACCCACTTTAGTATAAGCAATCAGTGTACCTGTACGCGGATCTACCTGTGTCCCCCAGCTTTTTTGAAAATTAAATGCGTTAGACCAGGGAGAAGAACCTGCACTTTCCTCTGCTTTTATTTGACGAAGGTTAGTTTTGTCTTGTGGTTTTTCTGAAATTTCATCAGTCTCATTGTTTATATGATAAGCAGATTTATCGAGTGTATTCACTTTTAATGATATGCGAGTTTTTGGGTAAGACGATACTATTGATGATGAGGTGAGTAATATTTGACACGCCATGTAGAAAAAAGCAAACAACAAGTTTATAAGTGTACTACTATTTTCATATGAAAATTTTTTAGATAGTTTTTTCATTGTAAGTATTCATGTAGTTATTGGGTGGGAATATTAAAAATAATTTGTGTCCTTAAATTATTCAGTATTTAAAGCATAATAAAAGTAATATTTCTATTTATCTGATATCAAAAAAATGTTTTTCTTCAAAAAGCGTAATAATTAGTGAAAATTATGTCCAATGGTACATAATAATATATTTAGTTTGTCGTTCACTTTAACTTGCAGATGATTTCTCTGGAGTAGCTATCCGATTCCATTGGGTTGATGACAGGCGCTACGGACGATCGTCGTTTGAGTTGTCATTTTATTATAATTTTGTAATTCCTTTTTTTGTCCTGACTTAAATACGTTGTGTTTATGCAGCTACTTATGTCTTTAATGATACGCTTTACCTTTGCTGATACATTCCACACCCGAAAAGTGAAAGCAATAGCATTTATCTTTACCGACTTTAGGATTTTTTGATGTTTTGCAAATGAGGGTTGATATAAGCATGTAAATCCATATTATTAAGTTGTGTTATAAACAATACAAAGAATTTACAATGGCTCGGTTCATACGATCTGATGAATTATAACCAGAGCATAAAAGCAATTATGTATCAGGTTAGAAGATATTACAAGCCTGATTTGAGAATAATGGTTGAAGGTATATTGTATTGTATAAAAATAGGGTGCTCCTGGAGAGACCTTCCAAACTATTTTGGTGAATGAAATACAGTGTATACACGTTTCAATGACTGGTGAGCCAGGTTAAATGGAAACAGATAACATTGTAAAAAGTTTATCCAAAAAATAGATTAATGCAATCTGAAGCTACAAACATGAAGAAAATGCCTGGCAAAGAAAACGATTTGCTTTTCCAAATCAAATGAACGACATGATAAAATGATTGGAACGTATATTGAGCAGTATGAGTTTTAGTTTGTGCACGAATTTGAGACATCGCCCTGCTTTTTTTATGAGTAATATTGCGTCAAATCACTATTAAACTAATTGATAAAGCCCACCATTTCAATTGATATAGTGGGCTTCCGTTCTGTTTTACATGGTCAAACTGTTTAAATTATGCAATAGTTACCATCGCTGTATACTATTAATAATTTAATCAGCAACAGATGCTTTTTCACTAATAGTCATTAATCGCTTATAAGATAAGTTAGATCGTCCGCTTACTCCTGAAGGAATTCGCTGAATTTTTCCACCTGACCGCAAAAATTTTTCAATTTGGTCAGCAATGGCTTGCGTATTTTTTTTCTCTTGTGATTCACTATCTGTTAACTGCTTACTCATTGTATTACTTATTTATCAATGGTCTGAAGTGACTAATTTTTTGCAACATGATATTCTTAATTATTTGTTTTACTTAAAATTATTACGTTTTCATTGCTTTTGCTCCCCTGGTTACCAAAATAATTTCTATAAAGAATTTATTGGTATTTCCTTCAATAATTTGCAACTATAGCTGAAAAACCGGATTTTAAAAATAAATTTTTTCAATTTAATAGTAAGGCATAATAGAGAACCTCAACTAAATCATCTGACCTCCTTTTCTTCCTAACGGCTGTTCTGTATACCTTAATCGGGTGGGCAGGTTTTAGTATTTCATGTTAAATACGGGTAGTAAAGAGTACCGATAGCAGGGTTATTCTGTACATAATGGGCTTACCACTGGTCTGTTTAAACAGCTTTATCATCGTATTATTAAAAGAGCAATAAAGATTATCTTTACATGCCAGATA
>JAPORK010000112.1 GCA_026710285.1 Endozoicomonadaceae bacterium
GAAAATCGCATTGTTATAGAGTACCGTCCAAATGACTTCTGAACAGTGTAAAGGCAGCTTCTGTGAAGCGTTCTGTTCCGGAATTAAACTAATTGAAAGCCAGACCAATGATGAGTTTAATAATAAATTATATTATGCAAACGTGATAAGCTTAATGGAAAAATATTTATCTGATATCTTCATACATGAAATTTCTTCAAGCCGGGAAGCAATTGTAAGATTGAGCACGCAAAATAAGTTTAGATCTGAGTCTTTGAAAATACCTTATCTGTTGCATCATACAGTTGAAGACTTCTTGATTAATAGTATGAAAAACACAGTGTGGCACAGGCTTAATGATATTGATGTTTTGTTCAAAAATGTAATGGATATAAATATGAATATCAGTACAGAATTGACCGAAATTATAAAGATCAGGCATCATATCATCCATAGAAATGGTTATGACCCTGAAGGCAACAAAATAGTGATTACCGATCAGGATTTACAAAAATGTATTGCCCGGGTTAGCGCTTTTATATTTGAAACAGATAAGCAGTATCAGGAAAAAAAATAAAAAATATGCAACCTGGCAGGCTAAAAATGAGCGCCTAAAAATGTGACTAAAAGATAGATCCTGAAGGACAGGATTTTACAAAATGATGGATAAATTTGACCAACAGAATTTAAACGGGAAATTATTTTTTTAAACCTTTTGTTGTACCAGTCTGTACTAGTGTAAACTCTGTAATCCACTATTAGAATGTTCAGGGTGAACTGGCAAAATGTCTATTCCAAAATATGATGAAATAATGATTCCTGCTTTAAAATTACTCAGCGAGAACAAATCGTTAACACGCAAGCAGCTGGAATTGCCTCTGGCAAAATATTTCAACCTCAGTGATGACGAGATAGCCTTAGAATACGACTCAGGAAATGGAAAGATTTTCTATGATCGCATCTCATGGGCTTTAAGCTATATGAACATGGCTGGACTGACCCAAAGACCCAAACGCGGTGTTTACCAAATTAGTGAAACGGGTAAAGCTCAGTTAAATAGACCAAAAAAAATTCATGACTTTATTGCTGAGCAATTAGAAAAACGTGAACCCGCCACCACGACAACAAAAAAAGAAAATCAGCAACAAGGTCTGCATGAAAGACTATCTCCCCAGGAAGAACTATACGAATCATTTGCAAAAATTAAAACTGCAGTATGTGAAGACATCACTGATATAATACTGAGTAAATCACCACAAGCGTTTGAGAGGCTGGTTGTTTCTCTGTTGCAATCTATGGGGTATGGCGATGAAATTAAATCATCCGCAGAAGTGACAAAGTACTCCAATGACAAAGGCATAGATGGAATAATCAAAGAAGATGTACTGGGTTTAGGTAAAATACATATACAAGCTAAAAGATATAATAAAAAAAATGTAGTTAGTCGTGAGGAAATACAAAAATTTGTGGGTGCGCTTGCCGGAACCCGATCTGATAAAGGTGTTTTTATAACAACATCCTATTATTCTAAAGGCGCTATTGAATATGCAGAAAACCTGAGTGGCGCAACACTGGTATTGATTGATGGTAAGAAGCTGTCCGGATTTATCTATGAATACGGTCTGGGTATGCAGGTAGAGCAAACCATTAAAATCAAAAAGCTGGATGGCGATTTTTGGGACTCAATGGAAGATGTTAATATCCTCCCTCTCTAAAGACTATCTCTTAGTCACATTTTCTAAACGCTGATTTTTATTCACAGGTTTATTCTACTAAATATACCAGCCTTTACTGAACGCACCGTGGGCTGAGCTTGTCGATGAGGCTTTTCTCCCATAAGCATCATAGGTAACCGTTGTTATTTTTGCTCCTGGGAAACTATTTGCTGTCGTACAATATTTTTTGGCAGAAAGTGGTAAATCTGCTGATTCAGATAACAGAATTTGTTTAACCGGTTTATCTAATATATTACCAAGGATGATCGAAATAACTGAGTGATCTCCTCTTTTATCCAGTGTATAGCTGACCACACAGCGGTCAGGATCATAATAGCGCTTTGACATCCTCTCCTGCCTAAAGGAAAGGGATTCCTCCTGCGAGACGCTCATGCCCGAGCGCAAGAATGTTTCTGGCAGCA
>JAPORK010000472.1 GCA_026710285.1 Endozoicomonadaceae bacterium
AGGCTGTCTTGGTGTGTGGTTACACGCTTCTGCCGGAGATCAGGCAATAAAAAACCTGCCTGGCAAAAGCGGACTAAAAGCAACCGAGCTTATCCCTCATGTACGCTATCAGTTGAATCAACTGTACAATTAAAGCATTTGCATTGCAGTTATATACACAAAAACACCAATCAGATTAAAAAATCTTTTGACCTTTCCGCTCAAATTCCTATTATGGTTGTAAATCGTTTCATAATTAGGAATACTGCATATGCCAGCTAAAAAGAAAGTCAATACATTTGAAAAAAATCTTCAGAATCTTGAAGTCATTGTTGAGAAAATGGAAAATAGTTCGCTCTCTTTAGATGAATCATTAGCGGCCTTTGAAGAAGGTGTAAAGCTGGTGAAAAGCTGCCAGAAAGAACTTAAAACTGCTGAACAGAAGATTCACATTTTATCTGAAGAAAATGGCGAGTATACTACCCGTTCATTTAATCAAAAGGACAATGCAGAGTAATATTGAATGAAGGATTTTGAACATTATCTCGCTGATTGTGTCAGCTGGGTTGAGGAAGGTTTGCATAGCTATTTATCTCCTGCTGTAAAGAATGTGGATAAAACCCTGGCAGAAGCCATGCGCTACAGTGTTTTTCAGGGAGGAAAGCGGATACGTCCAATGCTGGTTCATGCATCCTGTCTGGCTGCCGGGGGAGATCTGCAGACAGTGCTGCCGGTTGCCTGTGCAATAGAGATGATCCACAGCTATTCACTGATACATGATGATCTTCCGGCAATGGATGATGATGATATGCGTCGGTGCAATCCCAGTTGTCACAAAAAGTTTAGTGAAGCTGTTGCTATTCTGGCAGGTGATGCATTGCAAACGTTAGCTTTTGAAATACTCGCAACCACTCCCGGGTTGAGTGTAGAACAGCGTCTGGTGCAAATAACTACACTGGCAAAAGCTGCAGGCTGGCAGGGTATGGTTTCAGGGCAAAGTATCGATATTGCCGCTACAGAAAATATTGCTGCTACGACACAAATATTAGAAATGATGCATATCAAAAAAACTGGAGCACTTATTTTGGCCAGCTTAACTATGGGTGCTTATGCTGCTAATGCCAGCGATGATCTGGTAAATTTATTACAACAATATGGCAGAATAACCGGACTGGCTTTTCAGGTGCAGGACGATATCATGGATGCAATCAGTGATAGTCATACATTGGGTAAAAAGCCAGGATCTGACAAAAAAAATGGCAAAGCTACTTATGTCAGTGTAATGGGGCTGGAACAGGCAAAGGGTTACCTGGCTGATTTATTAAAACAATCTGCAGAAATATTAGAATCAGTAAAAAAAGAGACACAACCTTTGCAGGGTTTGATACACTTTCTTGGTAAAAGAATAAATTGATGCTACGTTTATAAATAATTTAGTAGCAAGTTTGCTATTATTGCAATTTTCAAAGCACAGCATTTTATACAACCTCGTTTTTTTCAAAGAGAAAACAATAATGACAACAATATGGCGCAGAAAAGTTACAATTGAAAACCTTCATCACATCACCAAAAAGACCATGTGTGAACACCTGGGTATAAAATTTACACAGATAGGTGATAATTACATAGAAGGCACAATGCCGGTAGATCATCGAACAAGGCAGACAATGAATATTTTACACGGCGGAGCTTCTTTAGCTTTTGCTGAAACACTAGGAAGTCTGGCTGGTAATTTATGCGTAGATGATCCTGCTTACTGCGTTGGTTTGGAAATAAATGCAAATCATGTTGCCAGTGTTTCTTCAGGGTGGGTAACTGGAAAGGCAACCCCTTTGCATTTAGGGAAAAAAACGCACGTATGGAGTATACATATACATTCAGAAGATAATCGTCTTTTATGTGTATCCAGGCATACGCTCATGGTCATGCGTTAAACAAACAGAGAATCTATATAACACATTACATGTTAGTTGCCCTTCGACTTCTTTATATATATACATAAAAAATATCAGTAAAAATTAGATTTTCAAATTTATTGGCACTATAATAACTTAACTGGCCAGGGCTTATGCACCAAGAGAATGATTCTTAATAACCAAATAAAACAATTACTTTTTAAGCAAA
>JAPORK010000318.1 GCA_026710285.1 Endozoicomonadaceae bacterium
GGTGCTGATGTAAATGCAAAAAATAGTGACGGTTCTACAGCTTTAATGTTTGCAGCAGATCAGGGACATACAGAAACTGTAACACTCCTTCTTGACCATAAAGCTAATATCAACGAGGAAAATATTGAGGGCTGTACACCTTTAACAAATGCAATATCAAAAGAATATATCGAGACTGCAATTTATCTGATTAACTCTGGTGCTGATATACATTTTCAATCGAGAGTTTTTAATGTAACACCTTTAATGTTAGCAGCGGCTAAAGGCTTGCTGCAAATTGTCGATTTTCTTGTTCAGCGTGGTGCTAATGTAAATGCATGCAATAATGAGAATTGTACGCCTTTGATATATGCAGTATCTGCAAGGTATATCAAAACTGCAATCTATCTGATGAATCATGGAGCTGACGTAAATGTGCAAGGAGGAACTTGCCGTCAAACATCTGTAATAATTGCAGCACTCTGGGAACGAACAGATATTATAGCTCATCTGATTGAAAGAAGTGCTGATATAAATAAGCAAGACATTACAGGTTGTACAGCTTTGATGTGGGCAATATATTACGATTATACAGAAACTACAAAATATCTGATTGCAGTAGGAACAGATGTAAATATAGAAGATTTTGAATGTCGGACAGCTTTAACCTGTTTTATGGTCCATGGAAAAAAAGATTTTATTCATATTATAAATCTTCTGATTAGTAAAGGTGCTGATTTTGATATAAGTAATCCAGTTCATGCAAGATCTTTATGCAAGGCATTTAAAAGATTCTGTCAGGAACCTCAGAAATCACTCTGTCAATTTGATATTCTGAAAGTATTGTTAGATTTTATAAAACCAAATGAGATAAATAATTTTGTTGTAAAGACGTTTCCTTCAGGAAAAAGAAGTTTTTTATTTCAGCAAAAAATAGATGACAAAATTAATGAGGATATTTTAATTGAAGATCTGTCGGCACTGAAGGTAGAATCCATATCAGGTTCTCCACTTCAGGATGCTGCAAAATACATAATACAAAAAGCTACAACACCAATAAACTGAACTAGTTTATAACCGATCAACTTATTGACAGCATTGAAAAAAGACAGTATTTACCATTGCCGTGCCGTATTCATCTGGAATGTTTTTTAAATAAGTTGAACGGATTAAATTCAATACTGTTCAGGAAAATTCTGTCTAATTATTACAGCAGTTATCCATTGAAGATAACTGAACGATAACTGATTATTAATACTAATAATTTAAATATACGCCCCTGACAATGTAACTTCTTAATAAACCGGATCATACTACTTTGGGAAATTATTTTTTGTTAATGATATCAAGTAACAGGTATATTTTTTTATCATTTTTATTCAGTTATTTATAAGTATTTTTGCAAAAAAGTACTCAAATTTATAACAAATCTAAACAGCCACCACTGTCTTCTGACCCAGATTATTTAGAAGTTACCTGACAATCAGTTTATGATACAATCTTACTCAAAAGCTATAAATTTTATTGAAAAGATATTTTGTCTGTTCCTTTACATGTTGAATAGCAATAGCTAATCTTTTCAACCTGACAATCAATAATAATCTGAAACAATTTTTAAAAATAGTTTATAAATCTTTAAATAAATCGCTCAAAAAAATTGTGCAATCTATTGTAGTGGAAATACAGATGAAGATACTTGCAACCCCAGCACTTATTGTTAATAATTGTCGTTTACTTTATATAAGAAAATTGATACCTTCTCATTTGAATATTCCTACTTTTTTTTTAAAATCCGGCAAGACAATCAATAACTTATCCTGCTCTTTTTTTTTATTGCTATTTTGCTATTCAAATTTTTGTACAGCTAATTACAAAAACTTAGCTGAAGCCTTAAAAACAGGTGATGAAAAAATGATTGAGCAATTAATGCAGAAGGAAAATATAGGTATGAATGATCAAATTAAATGGTCTGATAATTGTTATGTATGCCTGATGACACCCCTTATGTGGCTTGCAAAATATGGGCATACCCATATTGCAGAAAACTTTATCAAAAAAGGTGCTGATGTAAATGCAAAAAATAGTGACGGTTCTACAGCTTTAATGTTTGCAG
>JAPORK010000424.1 GCA_026710285.1 Endozoicomonadaceae bacterium
TATGGAAAACCTTTGCGAATATAAGGGGTCAGTATAAGCGCTCAGAAGCACTAGTGTATTTTCCATCAACATCATTCACCCTATATACACAAGCATCCTTTTCATAAACAGCCCTCACATTACATTCAGCTACATCCAGCATAAAACCAAAAGCTCTGTAGAATCTTTGTCTTTTTTTAGGAATCATTAGCGTAGTGGATGAAGCCATGAGTTCTTTCCCAGATTCATCAAGTGTAATAAGCTCACTTAATTCTTCATCGAGACGCATACTACAAGTCTTTAACTCGATAGTACTTCTATCCGGAGAAAAATACATTTTATAATCAGATAACATTTTAGCTATTGCTTTCCCGTGTTTAAATTGTGTAATACATCTGTACTGTAATGTTAATTTTTGTGTTTTATCAGTACTCAGTTGCTCACCTAAAGTTGTTTTTTCAGTTAAACTTAATCTTTCAACTTTAACTCTTGCATTTGCAACAGATTGTGAAGAATCTTTATGCTCCTGGCTGAATGCTTCATTTTCTTTACGCTTATATGCAGATACGATACCTTCCATATAAATTCCATCTGTTTTTATGTCTTAAAAATTGATATTTAAACCGAAAAGTAATTTTTCAGATTTATAAATCTACAGACATTTATTATTCATTTAGTTCAAAATGAACACTAACAGACTGGTTAGCTTTATAATCAATATGAAAAACTTTGGAGATATTCTGCTGTTTTTGTTATCATCCGGATGTTCTTTACCACACGTCAGTCAAATGGTATTGTAGGTACTAAGGCTTGACACGATGCAGACATAAACGACACATTGAGTAATATTTCCTGTTGATCATTTAAAGCTGAATTCAAGAGAGAAAAGATATCCAGGAAACAATAAAAAATACAGGTCATACGTTGGAGTACATACCGATTTATTCACCTGATGCGATAATACTCATAAATAACTAGCTCACCATCCTCATTGTAAAAAGGTGTCATAACGTCAGAATAACTAAGTGGTGACGTTGTAGTTAATGCAGTACTGTTATTGACCGTCTCTGCAGTAAACCCACTGGAATCTGATTTTATAAGCGCTATATCATCTTTACCCACAACTATTGTTGAACTATCCTCTCTGACAGGAAACAAAGTATCCATATCTAAATTAACGACGCCGTTTCTTACTCTGGTAGACCGTATATCCAGGGAAGCCATTAAACCTCTAAAAGCATTTCGGTACATATCAGTATCCACACCTGCCGATGTATTCATGAAACCATTCAATAAGCTATCATCTACCGGAGTATCACGGAGATTAGCAGCATGAGTAGCTATATCTATCCCTCTGCTGATATGACTCATCTCATATTGTGGTGGTAGTTCCTGACTGGCAGCCATACCTGAAGCGTTAGCTGTGCCAACAGGTCCTGACCGTTGACCTCGCAATCGAGCTAATGATTGATTTTCATCTGTAAAATTAATACTACCATATTTCGGAGGTGGCTCTCTTTCTGCAATATTTTCTGCTACCATTGACATACGTCTAATAGCATATGCTTCACTTGCAATGCCACCTGATATTTCTTCTCCGGTAACACAAAAATTAAAAATTCCTATTGGCATGAATATAGCTGAAGCAACAACAACGACAGCCTGCAAAGCACCCACAACAGCTACCACCATGTTTAGTGTATTATCATCAGCAATATCAGCAATAAAATCTAAACCAAAAATGGCAGGTATAATAAGCACAGACAATACTGCTGCTGTTTTTGCTTCGGTTAAGAGCAGAGCCGCTGGTATAGTTAATACATTTACCAGTAACATAGTAAATGATCCCATCCACTTCATAACAGTATTATTACCACCATTTATAGCACTAAATCCAAGTGAACCCACATAGCCCAATATCCTGAATGTTTGTTTAAGCCATTTAGCCATATTGCCGGAAGGATCTGTTTTCATTATCGGATTATTGCTGGCAAAAGCATATCCGCCACCTGCCGGGTCTTCACTGACAAAATAACGTTGTTGTGGATTATACGTACGATGACCTGAACCCAGAAATTGCCATCCGGTGGCAGGATCAGTACGCTGACCGT
>JAPORK010000312.1 GCA_026710285.1 Endozoicomonadaceae bacterium
CATAAAACATAGTATATTGTGCCAAAAAATCTCCGAACTGAGGCTTAAGTAAATAATCCTGACTAACAACAAAACAAACTGCATCCGGTCAGTATCCGATAAATTATTTTAAATATTTTTTCCGTTTGTCTGTTATCATCATTTCTTTCCAGTCTTAAATTATTATATACCTCAACTGGTTTGGCAGGTTTAGAGTACCGCATCACTTTTTGCAAAATCTACATACTTTCAGCGTAAAGGGTTAGCAGTAAAATACTTTTAAGCGCTTAAAATAATAGCACGCCAGAATAACTGCTGTAGCAGCAAGCGATAGCAGCAAATATCTGTCTGATGCTTTTGCAACAATAACCGGTAGCATCATGATTATACCAAAGGATAACGATTTGATATGAATCATCAGCAATTTTACAATATTCAATGTTAAGAAGATAAAAGTACAGGCAGCAGAAACAAGCGCCATTAAAGCTTCTGCCAAACCAAGCGTAATGACTGTTAGTTTGAATGAGTGAAGCAAGCATGCTCCGGTAACAATAACAGATGATCTTACTATTAGCATTAACAGGGCCTGAAAAAAAATAAATTTTTGTTTTTCAAGTGTAATGAGCGTTGCGCCAAAGGGAGCACAACAAAAATTTAAATACAGCCATAAAGCGAGCCATCTGGCTATCTCTCCGGCATCATGCCATTTGTCGCCAAGTACCCATTTAAATAATTCCGGTCCGATGATAAAAACCAGTAAAAACGCCGGAACGCCTAAAAAAGCCAGGTGTTCATGCAGCTTATATGCTTTGCTGGCCAGGCTGCCGGAGGCTCTGTTTTCAGCACCTTCACTAAAAAATACGTTACTAACAGAACCGCTGATAATATCAATGGGTGTACTTAAAACCCGATTGGCTATAGCAAATAAACCTGCTGCTGCCGGATTGAAAAACATCGTGAAAAGTACAGGCACTATATTAAAACTAATTGTTGAAAACAGAGACGCCCAGGTAAAAAAGAGCGGAAACTTTTTATATTTTTTTAATACCGTAGATATGCTGCTGGTGGATGCACCTTTAAAGCTGAAGTTAGTTAATGTTCGCTTTGCCAGCAGGCTGTTACTTATTACCAGTCCAGCTACATATGAGAATAAAAGCGTTATGCTTCCAAAAGCGTATCCGGTTATTCTGATAGCTATCGAGACAGCTGACTGGCTTATCCGTGCAAGCGCTATTGCAGAAAAACTTTTTTTTCTTATCGCCAGCAGATGAAATACCTGAAACAGCCCCATACACAGCATTCCCACCGGAAAAAGCCAAAAACAGTTATGATGGTGTTCTGTCTTTAACAGTTTAAAGGCGAATTCTTTAAACGGCAGAGCAATGGTTGTTATTACAATTGTGGTCAGTAAGGTTAAACCAAGGCATAAACGGATAAGGTTTATTGCATCTTCTTCATTTTCAGCAACCGGAATGGCTTGCTCGTAGCGCAGGCTTGTAAATGAAGTGGATATGGCAATCAGACTATTGAAAACAGCAAAAAAACCAAAATCTTTAGGTGCATATAAGTGAGTTAAAAGAGGTGTTGCAAGAACGACTAAGAATTGCGAGAACGCTGATCCACTTAGCACTACTGCAAAACTGTGGATAAACTTATTGTTCGGCAGTAAGGCAAAAAATTGTTTTTTTAAAGGCTGATTAATCATGCTGATCCGTTTATTGAAATAGTTGGTGGTTTTATCCTCCATGTTTTTATAGTTACCTGATACTGTGTTTCAGGCTTTAGGCAGGCGTTTTATCTGCCTGTCATAAACAAAAAGTACTTAGGCTGTTTTTTTAGGCACGCTACCGCCCGCCAACTTACGCCGGATGTTGTACGTCAATACTACTACTTTTTTTGTTTTATCGCTTATGCTTAAATGCTATCTTCTGTTCAGTACAACTATAATGAAGGTATTATGAAAAAAGTCAAGTTTAAAAAAAATGGAGTGTTGAAAAAATATATTAATCTGTTTTTTTTAGCCGCAAATGAATATTAAAAAGTGGTCGTTATACAACAAAAGCAAATATGAGATTTGATGGTTGGCTGTTAAGGGCTATCGTTTTGA
>JAPORK010000319.1 GCA_026710285.1 Endozoicomonadaceae bacterium
CTTTTAATAGCATTTTTATAGAACGACTTAACCTGAGCTGACAAAAAAAGAAGTCACCATGTCAACTTTCTATTTCATATGCAGACATAGAGAATTATCATGAAACAAGTAAAAAAGAACCCGGAAACCCCAACCAATCAACATCTACCGGAATTTAATTCAACTTCCTCAAAAGGGATACGTCATTATATAAACAAGATCGGTAATTTCTTTTTCGCTATCCCCAGTAACGCCCTTAGCAAGGGCTATAAAGCTCTCTGCTCAAAATTAAATATTTACAATAAACAGTCCGAAAAAAAGAAAAATTATAGTGAAAACACTATCAATGAAACCAGAAAAAGAGCGGCAGATGAGCATAAATCCCAGATTGTCGATAATAACAATAATGCGATTACTTTCAT
Source organism: Endozoicomonadaceae bacterium (assembly GCA_026710285.1). Classification (GTDB taxonomy): domain Bacteria; phylum Pseudomonadota; class Gammaproteobacteria; order Pseudomonadales; family Endozoicomonadaceae; genus JAPORK01. The sequence continues at coordinate 402 of JAPORK010000319.1, forward strand.
CAAGGACCTCCATCATAAAACAGCATCTAATTTAAATTCTTTTGAATATTTTTTACGTATACCTGTTGTCATTTTATCTCTCCAGTTTTGGATATATTATATACCTTAACTGGGTTGGTAGGTTTCAAGGTACCACATCACTGACTGAGTATTTGGCTTCGCATTATGACGCATGCTTACCACTCCCGACCTGCCGAATCAGGTTCGCTTTCGCTGTGTACCTCTGACTTCCTTCAGACCCTGCCGTTAGCTCGCAACGCCCTTGCCAGTCAGATTTCCTTCCCCTCAGTCGGGGTGGTTTGGACTTCTTTCAGTCCAACGGGTTTGCCCGTGTCGCCGGGCGAACGTCATTTCTGCGAAAGCAGGAATCCATTGGTATTTACAATGTATTTTCTATAAGATTATACATACGACAGATAATTTATGTATAAAAGTATATAGGGATTGCCGAAATCCAGGACTAAACTGTTATTAAACCATTGATTGCCTTAAATGCATATAACCATAAATATGCAAATATTTTGGATCAGGATTAGGAAAGAATAGTTTTAGCTCATTGCTTTTAGCTATTTCAGTGCCTATACTTCCGTCGGGATAAAACATAAAAACTTTCCAGTTGCAAACACAGTGATGCGCTGATAAAATTTTCTGGACTACGGTTATATGATTATAACCAATGGCAACTGAATACTGATTTGTCCGAATAAGACAAGTAAAATCTATCTTGTCATAAAATCCAATATTCAATCGGCTAGCACCTTTTTTTACCGAATCTAATATAGTTGCTAAAATAAAAAAATAAGGGTCTTCTTTCGAATACTTCACTACTCTATATACATTCTGACTTCTTATACGTAAAAAAATTTCCAAGTTTTCAACACTCAATTGTGCTTTTGCAATATGATATGCTACCAATATAGTACCTGTGTCGCATGCTATATTATCTGAAAATGGTGAAACACATAAAAGCTTCCATGTTCGTTCAAGAGAATTTTTAGCATTTAAATTTAGATAACCCATTCCATTATATGAAACATAATCAGATGATATTCTTAAGAACGCACTTACCGAACAGGAAGGCTCAGGAATAGAAGAAGTAATATTTGCTGATGACGAAAAAAACTCCTGATTAAAAAGAAGGCTTTCCTCGTTCAGTTCAGGAAAAGTACTATTTTGTTCTGCTGATTTTAATGAAAGCATCTTCAGAGGGGTACATACTTTAATGGTATCTGCACCAACAGTTTCTTCTGTAAAGAAAGGTACACAACTCATTGCTCCCGCAGCAATAGTAACAACTGTTTCTGCCATACCGATAATTTTTCCGGCAATATTAAGTCCTTTATTAGCAGGTATTGCTGCCGCTACAACCGGAACGCTGCCAACAGCGGCAGTACCTGCCACCACACCTGCCAGAGCAGCACTACCTGCGCCGGCGACAGCGGCTCCCAGCGTGGCAACGGTACATCCTGCTTGCAATACAGCAGCAGTAATATTAGCCCAGCGCTGGTGTAGTGCACCCAATCCCATTGTGCTCATATAACCTGTCCATTTAAAAACCTCTCCCAGCCACCGGGGACTGTTACCAGACGGGTCAGTGTTCATAATAGGGTTATTACTGCCAAAAGCGTAACCATCACCTGCCGGATCTTCACTGAGAAAATAACGTCCGGTTGGATTGTAC
>JAPORK010000256.1 GCA_026710285.1 Endozoicomonadaceae bacterium
ACAGTCCGGACTGGTGTATTTCGCGACAAAGGACATGGGGTGTTCCAATTACACTTTTTGTCCATAAAGAAACTTATGCGCTACATCCTGATACGGTTAATTTAATGGAACAAATTGCATTACGTATTGAAAAAGCAGGAATTGATGACTGGTATAACCTTAAACCAATTGAATTATTGCCTCCGAATGAAACAGAAAATTACATTAAAGTAACAGATACACTGGATGTCTGGTTTGATTCCGGAGTGACGCATGCTGCTGTTTTACAATGGAAAGGATTGGGCTATCCTGCTGATCTCTACCTTGAAGGCTCAGATCAGCACAGAGGCTGGTTCCAGTCTTCGCTGAAAACCGGCATGGCAATAAACGGTGCTTCACCCTATAAAAACCTCTTAACTCATGGATTTACTGTAGATGAGAAAGGTCACAAAATGTCTAAATCTTTAGGAAATGTAATTACTCCTAAAGAAATTATTAATGAGTTAGGCTGCGATGTACTACGTTTATGGGTAGCTTCTGTAGACTATTCTACAGATATGGGTGTAACAAAAGCGCTGTTCAAACAGATCGCTGAAGCTTATCGACGTATCCGCAATACTGCACGCTTTTTATTAGCTAATATGCACGGCTTTGATCCTGAACAACATAAAGTACCGGCTGATCAGTTGTTACCACTGGATGCATGGGCGGTAGATTGTGCGTATCGGTTGCAACAAGAAATTTGCGAGGCGTATGATCAATATAGTTTTAATGTGGTTTACCAAAAGCTATATAATTTTTGTATTACCGATCTTGGTGGATTTTTTCTTGATATTATCAAGGATCGCCAATACACAACACAAGAGAACAGCAGAGCACGTAGAAGCTGTCAAACAGCTTTGTACCATATTGCAGAGGCACTGGTTCGATGGATTGCACCAGTATTAAGCTTTACCGCAGAAGAGCTGTGGAAAGAGTTACCCGGAAAACGTTCATCGTCTGTACACATGAGTTTGTGGTATGAAGATTTAGCGCCTTTAAATCAGCAGACGTTCGACCACGCATTTTGGCAAAACATTATCAGTGTAAGGACGATTGTTAACAAGGCGCTGGAAGCAGCAAGAAAAACTGATGTTATCGGTAGTTCTCTGGAGGCAGAAGTCATACTGTATGCTGATACTACATTACAGGAAACACTTAGTCAGCTGAATAATGAGCTGCACTTTATTTTGATTACCTCAAAGGCAGAGGTAAGACCATTGAGTGAAGCTAACAGCGATGTACAGGTAACAGACAGAAATGATCTGAAAATCAGTATTAAGTCTTCAGCATGGAATAAATGTATACGTTGCTGGCATCACTGTGAAGAAGTAGGAGAACATACCGATCACCCACAGTTGTGTGCCCGTTGCATCAGTAATGTTGATGGCGCCGGAGAAAATCGCTGTTTTGCTTAAAGACAAAAAATAAACAGCCCTTAAAACAAAAGGTGACAACAATCTGTTAACAGATCTTGCCAGATACTATGACTTGTAATAAAACCAATAATTTCACAAGATAATGCTTTGTGGATGAAAAAAAACATAGATCCGGCTGCAAAAAATCTTATTCAGAATGTTTAGAAAAATTCTAATGCCTGCTATTAACACCTTTTAGCAGGTAAGAACAGAAGACAACATTATGTTGTGAAAAAAATAAAGTTGCTATCCACGCCTGTAGACGGAGTATACATGTTGCCATGTACAAAGCAAATCCATTATTCCTCTGAATTAAAAAAAGACCACATCAACAACCAATATCTTTGATCATTTTTAAAGGTCATAAAAAAATTATGCAGGACACTATCCTTATTGTTGATGATAGCCCAACTAACTTAACAATACTGCTGGAAACCCTTAAGGGACATGGTTACAAACTGTTAATCGCTAAAAATGGTAAAGCCGCACTGCAAATTGCTGAAAAAGCCAACCTCTCTCTAATCTTGCTTGATATCATGATGCCGGAAATGAGTGGATATGAAGTATGCCATCATCTGAAGAACAATCCGGAGACAAAAGATATTGCGATTATTTTTCTTTCAGCACTGGATGATCCCCGAGAT
>JAPORK010000268.1 GCA_026710285.1 Endozoicomonadaceae bacterium
CTGGTTTTTCGTAATCTGAGCGGTCAGGTTATTACCCACCTGGATCTGAATGTTGGTCAGAATACCGGAACCATCCTTTTGCAAAATACAGGAGGCACTGCTGCTACCAACCTGAGTCAGACAGGGTTGCCATCCGGTACCACGGGTACCTGCTTTCCCACATCTGGCAGCACTGATTTATATCCTGGCCGTAGTTGTAGCATAAATTATGGATATTTTACCGCAGCTAGTCCTACTACTACGCTGACAGCCACTGGTCACATTTCTGGCGGCACCACAACTGCTGAACTGACAATCAGTATCACTAATGACGACAAAGGTCACTTTGCTTTCCGTGATAGTGAAGGTAACAATATTACTACTCTTGATTTAAAGGCTGGAGATAAAGGAAGACTCATGGTCTATAATACCGGCAGAGCGAATATTTTCAGTTTTGAACTGCAAGAACTAAACAACTTACCAGGTATTCATACCGGTAGCTGTTCTTATACAATCGGATTGCTTTCAAAAGCTGGCTGTGTGGTTGATTACGCTATTCCGGATACGTATAAGACTAAAAGTACTGTTAACCTGAAAGCCCATACCGGTGATACACCAGCAGTTGCTGTTAATAATGATATTACTTTATCAGTAAATATCAATTCCCCCTGAAACCTGCATGAAACGTTTATTTGGGTTTATTGAATTCAGATTTATTGAATATTTTTGTTATCTGCACTAACCATCCTGGCTAATAGTGCTGAACTTATCTCTGCCTTGTACATCTATTTAGTTAATTAAATTAATATTTTTACAGAGATAAAGGAGATAAAAATGGAAGCCAGTCGCACCCTTTCGGGAGGTAGATATAATGAGAGTTTGGATACAGTAGATTTTGAGTTAAAAAAATCTGCAACAGATAAAAAGGGTGTTTCGGTGAGTCGCTCCCCCGGAAAAAACACACCTTGCCTGGCTGAAAGTCGGAGCGCTTTATCTCTGCCTTCAGGTGGACAAACTATCAACTTCAGGTCAATTGATGCGCTTGATACAGGAACCACAGCACAAATATTCAGAGTTAAAAAAACCGCAAGGGATGAGCACACCATTGTATTGAAACTGGGTGATCCTAAGTGCTCTTTAAACACAGATAATCTTGTATGGGTAGAGTCTAAGATAGAAGATAAACTGTGCCCGTGCAAAAATACCACAATACATGATGAAGCATTTATTCACCAACAGCTAAAACATGAAAATATAATTCAGTTTTTGGGGTTTGGGCATGTTGATACAAAAGATAAAAAAAATATTGACAAAAAAACACCTGCGATTTTAATGGAGATGGCAGATGTTTCTCTTTTTAATAAATTAGTAACCTTCGTCTTCTATAAGCAGCCTGAGTTTGACCCCAGATCAAGCCTGTTTTTGTTTGCAGACCGCTTAACTATTTTAACTGATGTAGCCAAAGGATTGCAATATATGCATCATCATTCATTTATGCACATTGATCTGCATCCTAAAAATATCCTCATATCAACAAAAGGTCGGGCAAAATTGTGTGATTTTGGAATATCTGAGCAAGATAAGGGAACAGGTCATCAAGGGTTTGAATGGGCTGCCGGCATGGCTTATATGGGACCTGAACTTTTTTTTGCACCACAACTGGTATCACCAAAAATTGACGTTTTTTCAATGGGTGTGGCAATTAACATGTGCATAGCCGGAACGGCAAGATCTTATAGCTGGTGGACAGATATGAACCTGTTAAAAAGCGAAAAAATGTATGATCCTTTGTATCTGCCTGCACCTAGTAAGCTGGCAAAAATCTTTAATACTTTTGATGCGCTAGCAGCAGAGGAAATAGTTGCCCTTAGTAATGACCCGGAATATACAGGATCTTTCTCTAAGCGGCAAATAGCTGTCTGTATATTAGACAACATAGCAAAACCCTGTTTGCAACTGAGCCCACATCAGCGACCTGATATTGGATGGGTTTTGTCATTGCTTGAAGAGAAAAAAGTGCAGTTAGCTGCTCATTATAGCGGCAGTAAACCTTTTATGCGTCCAACCCCGCGTACAAACTAAATGGTTTCAGGTGATG
>JAPORK010000363.1 GCA_026710285.1 Endozoicomonadaceae bacterium
TCATCAGTATAATGAAAGTAATTATAAAGGTGATGTGGTTGGTGTATTGACACAGACTTCAGGAAATCATCAGTATCAACTGAGTCAGTGCAATATATACAGCCCTTATGGAATGCGCTGGCATGCTAATAAAAATTTACTACCCGCTTATCAGCAAACGCTGTTTGGTTTTGATGGAGAGCGTACTGATCCTGCTACCGGATGGCAGTTTTTGGGAGCAGGTCATCGGACGTATAATCCACAGCAGCGTTACTTTGTCAGCGAAGATCCGGCAGGAAGCGGTTATGGCTTTGGTAGTAACAACCCGATAATGAACACTGATCCAAGTGGTAATATGCCCAGGTGGCTTGGATCTACTTTAAAGTGGGCTAATTATATCGGCTCCTTTGGATTGGGTGCGCTGCACAAAAAATGGGCAAATATTTTAGGCGCTGTTATCACCTCTGCGCTCACTGTTGCTACATTAGGTGAAGCAGCTGAGACCTATGGAGGTACACTATTGGCAACTGCTGTAATGGCGGGAGCAACCGCAGCAGGCAGTGTACCTGTAGTAGCTGCAGCCATACCTGCCAATAAAGGATTAAATATTGCCGCTTCTGTGATAGGTGTTGTGGAAGCAATTAGCATAGCTGCCACCGCTGCTTTTGATATAGGATTATACTTATCTGGAGAGAAAGAAGCGTTATTTTCCACTGATCAGGAACTTGTAAATGTCTCAAGTTTTGCTGCAATCGGTATTCCTGAAGCCGATTTGACCGTGAGTTTCGGAGCCGGTTCTGCGAATAGATTCGGTTTATTCAGTATTGGAAAACTTATTTGCAATTCATTCCCTCATTTAATCAAGGTAGTTATGGGAAAACCTTATTTGTACATTAATACTTTTGATCAGCTTCATGATATGTTCAAGTTATACACAGGTCTGTTGGTGTGTGATTCAATGGCTATGCTGATCATGGCCAAGATATTGAAAAATCCTATTGACCTTGAAGAGTTCGAGATTTTTTTTCGGGTTAAAACAAGTTTCATGATAACTTCAGATCTTAAGTTAAAAATAATGCGTTCACGTGATTATTTTGAAATGGTATATTACATGTTCAGCAAAATATCCAACGGAAAATTAACTGTTGAACACTTCTCTGAAATACAACCAATATCTCTGCGGAATATTCCGATAAATCCTGGTGAATTGCTCAGGGTTCAGGTTTTAGGTCACACACAAATAATAGGTAAGTTGACTGATAATCTTTATATGTCATATACTACTTACGCAAATTCCAATCTGAATTTTGATATAATGCCCCTTGACAGACTTGAAAGAATAATTTTTAATGGTAAGCCAACAACGGAGTATCGTTATTATTCTATTACTAGATTTCAATTCAGTTAAAATTGTAATTTATAAATAATAAACTGATGACCATTTAAAATAAAAATATTTCAAACATTAGAATTACTCTAATAAAAGTAGTATCCTTATGAAATTTCAATTACTGTAGTATCCTCATGAAATTTCAATTACTTAAACAGAAGTCAATATTAACAAATGTTATAAAATTATTTTCTGTATTACTTATTTTTTATACGTCGAATGCTATCTGTTCATCTGCTTTATTTCCTTCACATAAAAATGAGCATAAAAAAAAATCACCTGGTCATCAGGTGGCTTTATCTGCAACAGAATCCTCCAAAGGTAGTCTATGGTCAAATGCTTTTAATTTCAAAGGTGTATGGGGAGCACAAATTGATCCAGGAACCGGTATTTTAAGTGTACACGTTAAAGCAGGAAGTCTGCTCAGCAACCTGGGGCATGGTCCCAATATTGATCTGGAAGTTAACTATAGCAGTAACGCCAATACCAATACTGACGGACTGGGTATGGGCTGGAGTTGGAATTTAACTCACTTTAATCCGATAACTAATAGCCTGGTAACCTCTATAGGGCAAAACTTTTATCTGCAAGAAAAAAATAATGGTCAGTGGTATCCTTTATACCATAAAATGCATGATATTCATATTGATGGTACAAAAGAAAAACATTTTGTTATTACTTACGCCAATGGTTTACGGGAAACCTTAG
>JAPORK010000150.1 GCA_026710285.1 Endozoicomonadaceae bacterium
CACAACCACAAGATATTGAATATCAGGGAAAACATATAGCCCAACGTTCCGTAGCAAAATGGAACTCCCTTTATGGAGATCCAAAAATTTGGGACGATATGTTTGAATATGCTGTTGTTAATGCTACAAAAAAACTAAAATCAGGGGAAATGGGAAGTCGGGAATTGGTAACATACCTTTCTGATTTAAGAGGTACCATTGCTGCTGTACAAAAAAATTCTGCAGCGAATAAATTTGGTCAAAAACGAGTAGAAAATACTTGTACACTTATTAGAAAAAACAACATATATGGCTACGCATTAGATCGGGCAGTCAATATTAACTATGATGAGAATTTTTCGGCAGAGTGTATTTATAATATTATAAAATGGTTAGGTAAAGCCCTTGGTCGGTTCACAAAAGGATTCAGATATGGTGTTGTTTTAGGGTCAATAAAAGGGGAAACGATATCATTAACTCAATATATTTATTGTCCGTTTTCCCACTTCGATGTGTTAAAGAAGGTTTTTGGATACGAACCAGATAACTATGTCCTGGGAATTGCCTCCAGACCGGAGTCAGTAGTATGGCTGCATACTGATCCAAAAAAAATCAATAAAGTGATGGAGCATATTTATTCTCTGGTTGATAAAGCGTTGACAGGTGATTTAACCACAATTCCACGAATACACTGGTGGTATGTTCATCTTTCACCTGATTGTCGTGGTTCCGGAGGAATTGCTGAAATGATAACCAATACCCTATGTAGGTTGCATGGTTACGATTTGCCAGCGTGGAATCAAGGCATTGCCCCTTCAGTAGAAGTTTTACTTGAACCCAATGAAGAAAAATTTTGTGAAAATTATCACAAGCTTTTTGCCTGTGGTCATGATGATCTCAGAAAAATATTCACAGATACTTCGGATGAAGACAGTTAATAACCAGGTTTATTGACTCCGCTGTGCTATAAGATTAGAAAATCTCTACATCAGGATATAGCACATGTGCGGAAAAAACCTCCGCTGCCCGGGTGCGTTTGTCAGGTCTTCTTGCCTGAATGTCAGAATACTTTTTGAATTTTATTAAAATGTCAGCCACTAAAGAGTAACACCACGGATGAATAACTAAGGAGCAGGAACCATGAATGTTACTAGCCATGAAGGCATTTTGGATAAAACATACACTGAATATGAAGCTACCGTGCTTCAAAATGAAGAGCATAGACCTAAAAGAGCACGTGTCGCAGAACCTGAAATTCCACAACCACAAGATATTGAATATCAGGGAAAACATATAGCCCAACGTTCCGTAGCTGAATATGAAGCTGTAGTGCCCCAAAGTGAAGAACACAAACTTAGAAAATTAAATGTCATCAGACCTGAAATTCCACCACAAAAAAATGCCGAGTATCGAGGAAAACACATGGTCCAACGTTCTGCAGAAGAGTGGGGATTCCGTTATGGCGATCCAAAAATTTGGGATGATATGTTTGAAGAGGCTGTTATCAGTGCTACAAAAAAACTACAATCAGAAAATATGAAAAGTAAGGAGTTAGTGGAATATCTTTCCGGTAAAAGAGCTGCTATTGCTAAAGTACGAAAGAACCCTTGCGCAGATGAGTTTGGTAAAATACGACCAGAATATACTTGTGTTTATACATTCATTAGTAAAAATGAAAACATATATGGCTATGCACTGGATCGGGCAGTCAATATCAAATATGATGAGCATTTTTCAGCAGAGTGTTGTCCGCATACTGTCACATGGATGAAGACAATAGCGCTACAATCTTGCAGTAAAGCATTTGGATATGGTCTTGTTTCAGGATCACTACAAGGTGAAAAAATACCACTCACTCAATATGTGTATATCCCTGTTTTTGCCAAAGATTCATTAAGAGCATCTTTTGGAGCTGATCCAGATGACTATGTCTTTGGCGTCAGATCCAGAAAAGAGACAGCATTATGGCTGCATACTAATCCAAAACACATCAACAAAGTAATGGAGCATATTTATTCCTTGATTGATAAAGCGTTGTCAGGTGATTTAACCACAATTCCACGAATACACTGGTGGTATGTTCATCTTTCACC
>JAPORK010000407.1 GCA_026710285.1 Endozoicomonadaceae bacterium
CAGCAGCCCTCGAGTAAGGTCATCTATAAATGTGATCATCCCGGTTGCAATAAGGTCTATATAGAGAGAAGAGATCTCTGCAGACATAAGAGTCTCAAGCACCTGCCCTGTGGAGCGGAGTTTAAAGACTATTCTGGTTTAGCGGTTCATAAACGGCATTGTCATCAATGTCAAAATTTTGCAGAATCTAAAAAATTAAAAACTATAAAAGCAACACAATTAACTGATGATAAAATTTTATCTGCTAAGGACAAAGCTGACAATACTCAACCTGAAGAAAATGAGCCAAATGGTCTGGCAAAACAACTTATACAAAATAATGATCTAAATACGACTATTGAAATAATGCTGTCATCACAAAGTATTGAAAATAATCACTCCCCTGATGAATCTGAATCAGACAATTATGTTTCCTGGTTGATAGTTTCTTGTCCAAAACTTATTTCTACTATAACAAACAATTTATCAATAATAAAAAATTTTGTAGATAATCATAATTATCAAGATGCTGCCAGTACTTTTGCCACTGCAAAGACAATTATTTCAAACTTAAACAAATTTTTTTCAAAATTTAAGCTTATAGATTCATCCTGTACAAAAAATAAAAATACCGCCAAAATTGATATAATGTGTAATGCATTCAGATGTATTGAACACTTAACCCTGAACAGTTTTATTGATCAAAAATGCTCAATGAGTTATATCCTGCAAAAAACAGAAGAAATCACTAAAGCTATGTACGAAATATTTGCAGACTGGCAGTTAGCATTGCAGAGCAAAAATCACAGTGCAATACAACCTGAAAGTGTTGTCATATCAGAGAATGAAGATATTGAAAATCACAGTGCAATACAATATGAAAGTGCTGGCTTATCAGAGAATGAAAGTCCTGACTTACTTATTTCTTTAGTAAGAGATGAAGACCACCTCCTTCCTGAAAGTGAAGAATTCATCTCACTCCTCTCTGATCTTGATAACTTTTTGGAGTGTGATATTGAAATTTGCTCTGATTTATCTCTGTTCCAGCAAATAGACACAGACATACTATTAAATTCTGAATAATATCTGTCATACAAAAAACGCAGTCAGTACTTCACAGGAAAACGCTGACTGTTAATTTTAAAAAAATAAAAAGCAGCTTGGATATTTTGTATTACATTTGAGCTGACCACTTAAAAGCGTAATATCAGCTCAACCCTGAATGATGATACATATAAATTAACGGGTTTTTTTACAGTTTATCGTAAACCCACTATCAATCGCCCTCTTGTTGAAATATAATTATCAATGCATTAAATAATCCGGACCGGTGATCCTGCTCAATTTTTTGATCAAAAGAAAAATAAGTATCGGTATAACTACTTGCCTGTGATGTTAATTCAGGATTAACAGCTGTAAAATCATCTGGACAAATTGTGGATTTGAACAGAATATCATTTTGCTCAGATTTGGACCTGCTTTGCTGCAATAAATTTTCTTCCGGCATGGTTCTTAATGCAATATTGGTAGCTTCACACAAATGCGCTGGTTGTAACTGATCCAGTGGACTATTTTGATCGGCTTAATCATATTAGAGCAACCCTCTCGTCAAATCCTCCTGGTAAAAAAGGCTTAATTCTTGATATGTTAAAAGAAGTGGAAACAATAATCCAATTTGTGAACGAAATATTTAACGACTGGCAATTAACATTACAGAGCAAAAATGACAGTTCCATGCAAAATGAAAATATTGACTTATCAGAGAGTGAAAATATTTTATCATTCATAAATCAGCCATTTCTCGCACCGGAAGATGAAAGCTGCAGTGCATATGCTTCTGATTTGCATGGTGATCTGGAAGAATATGTTGCCCCCCTCTCTGAGCAACATGTCGGATATCTCAACTCACTAAAGGCTGTCTCTGATACATTGTAAACGCCAGGAATGACGAGTCTGCACAAGCATCACTTCATGAGTTCAATGGTTTCCCACACGCCAACGTTATTATTCCTGCATTCCAGCACACAAATAAAATGAATTGTACCAGACTTAAGAACGTGCACAAAATAATTTGTACAATCCTAATCTATCC
>JAPORK010000030.1 GCA_026710285.1 Endozoicomonadaceae bacterium
CTAACTATTCTCTCATTTTGTATAGCTAACATGGGGCTGGACCGTATTATTACTATATCTATACCGATTGTTCTTGCGCTGTATCCACTAACTATTGTGGTTATCTTTGCAGCGATAGTGCGGAAGTATATTTCGATTGATCATCGTTTTATGCTTGCAGCCTGTCTGGTCACTTTATTTTTTGGGTTTACTGATGTGATGAATACAGTCACTCCATTTTCAAAACAAAATTTATTGGCGCGTATGCCCTTCTTTGAAGAGGGTTTAAGTTGGTTGTTACCCTGTGTGATCATATTTATACTGGGTATTATAATGGGTAATCTGAAGGGAAAAAGATTAATAAAACCAGAATAATACCTTAATATTAAAGCTGGTTGGTGCGGACTATATCAGTATTGATTTCTGCCAGGGTCTGCTGATGTTTTGTCATGTTGCTCAGCTTTCACAAAACACCAACAGACCCTAAGCGCACTGATAGCTTATTACTTTTGATCAGGACGACATGACAGAGTCCGCAATAAGCGCTTCTGTTGCCCCATGGCAACAGAAGTTTTACACATCGCCTGAGTAGCAAAAGTCAGCCTCACCCACGCTATCGTAGTACATGCAGTGACCTGTTTATTTTCCAATACAGAAACTGGAAAAAATTTGCCCTAACAAATCATCATTAGAAAATGTTCCGGTTACTTCGCCCAGTGCTTGTTGCGCCATGCGTAAATCTTCTGCTAATAACTCACCTGCACCAATTAGGGTAAGCTGTTCTTTCCCTTTCAATAAATGGTGTTGTGTTTGCCGTAATGCTTCCAGATGGCGTCGTCTGGCAGTAAAACTATTTTCATTCATTTGTGCAAACCCGACACTATCTTTCAGGTACTGTTTCATCTCCTCAATACCTGCGCCTGTTTTGGCACATATATTGATAATCTTCTGTCCGTTTTGGCAGACAATACCAGCTGTTTGTCCGGTTAAATCAATTTTGTTGTTGATAAACACGGTACGTTCCGGAGATAAAGTAATACCTAACACAGCGGTTATTTCCTGTGGATTAATGACCGGTGTCACCTTAGCATCGACAACAATAAGCACTTTATCCGCTTCTGAAATAACCTGCAATGCACGCTTAACACCGAGCTGCTCTACATAGTCTTCACTGTCATGCAGTCCCGCTGTATCCATAATATGTAGTGGCATGCCATCAATGTGAATATTTTCCCGTAAGATATCCCGTGTTGTTCCGGGAATATCGGTGACAATAGCCGTTTCTTTCCCTGATAACGCATTTAAAAGACTGGACTTTCCTGCGTTTGGTTTACCTGCAATTACGACATTCATGCCTTCCTGCAACAGATGACCCTGGTTTGCTTTCTGTAGAATAATCTCAAGCAAATGCATGAGCGCATCCAGTTTTTCCAGCACTTTTCCTTCAGCAAGAAAATCAACTTCTTCTTCCGGAAAATCAATGGATGCTTCAACGTAAATGCGCAGCTTTATCAGCGCTTCTGTTAACTCATTTACCTGCTTTGAAAACTCTCCCTGTAAAGAGCGCACAGCACTTCTGGCTGCCTGTTCTGAGCCGCTGTTGATCAGATCGGCAATGGCTTCAGCCTGAGTTAGATCCATTTTATCATTTAAAAAGGCTCGCTCTGAAAATTCACCCGGACGTGCAAGTTGTGCACCACACTGGCAAATGGTCTTAATCAGCATGTTGATCACAATAGGACCACCATGACCATGCAGTTCCAGAACATCTTCACCGGTGAAAGAGTCGGGACATGGGAAAAAAAGTGCCAGCCCTATGTCAATAACCTCTCCGTTACTATCCTGAAAAGGGACATAATGTGCATAACGGGGTTGCAGGGATTTGCAAATAACTGCGGCAATAATTTTTTTTACATCGGGTCCGGACACTCTTACAATACCAACCCCACCACGTCCGGGTGGTGTTGCCTGAGCGACAATAGTGGTTTTATTGTTCAAAGAAGCAGATGAAGAGGTTTCAGAACACATAAAGATCACTAAAATCAGTTAAACAGGCGGTTAATTTCATGGTGGTTTTTTGCGGA
>JAPORK010000420.1 GCA_026710285.1 Endozoicomonadaceae bacterium
TCATAATTAAGCCTGCAAATGAACCATCATTATAACCAACAGGACAATTTTTTCTATGGTAAGTACAGACATAATTTAAAAACCGGTTAAAACACTCAAAAATATTGCAAAAACAGGTGCAGCAGCAGTAAGGCTATCGATACGATCTAACAGACCACCATGCCCGGGAATAATATTACTACTGTCTTTGATGCCGCGTTCACGTTTAAACATACTCTCAAGCAGGTCACCCGCAATAGAAAAAGCTACAATAACAACAGAAGCAACGGAGATTCCAACCAAATAAAACCAGGAAAATCCTCCTGCTATTTTAGCTACTACCGCAGAACCAATAGCAACAATAACAGCTGCTGCGATAGCTCCCTGCCAGGTTTTTCCCGGACTGACCTGGACAAGCAGTTTATGACGACCAAACCAGTTACCAAAAAAGTAAGCAGCAATATCTGCAATCCAGATAATACTAAACAGACAAAGCAGAGCAACAGCGCCATTTTCACGTGTTCGTATGAAGACAAGCGCCTGCCATGCGGGTATTAATACCAGCCAGCCAATGATCAGCTTAACAATTTTTGGTTGCCATGCTTTTTTTGATTCAGGATAACTGAGGATAAACATTACGGCCAAAATCCACCAGGCAAAACCTGTGCCCAAAAAAAAACCATAGCCTTCGGCTTTAGAGGAAAAAAACAGCAATGCTCCGGTAATCAGAGCGTAAAAAATGCGGAGTGGCTGCCAACTCAGATCAGCAATATTAGCCCACTCCCATGCTGCAACCAGAAGGATAACCCCAGTAATCAGACAAAATACATTAACTGAAAGTAAAAATATAACGATCAATGCCAGTGGTATCATAATAGCTGCTGCTATCGTTCTCTGTTTCAGCTTCGACATTATCTCTATCCTGTTGCCATCATGTGTTGTTTATAAGTTCAGTTCACTATTTGTAACAAACTCGTATTTTTTATACAAATACCTTATTACTCTACCGGTATTGATATTTTAAAAAAACAGCTTTAGTTTGTTACACTATTTTGATTAATTGTATATCTTACATCAATAAATTATTTTTTTAGCCAATAATTTATTGATAATTTAACAAACACAGATAAACTTCAAAAGCTATTATCGCCGTTTGATAACGAGCAGGATGCTTTTGTTTGTTCATCCAGTAAACCAAAGCGTCGCTGACGAGAGGCATAAGAGAGCATAGCCTTATAAAATGTTTTTTGATCAAAATCTGGCCATAACGTATTGGTGAAATACAATTCCGTATAAGCACTTTGCCACAACATAAAATTACTCAAACGACATTCTCCGCCTGTACGAATCAATAAATCAGGTGGAGAAATATTTTCAGTTGCCAGATGTTGTTGTAACAAATCTTCTGTAATTTGATCGGGGTGCAACTCACCAGACTGCACTTTATAAGCGAGCTGACGTGCGGATTGAGCAATGTCCCATTGTCCGCCATAATTGGCGGCAATAATCAATGTAAACTGATCATTCGTGCAGGTCATTGATTCTGCTTTTGCGATACTTTCCTGAATAGCAGAACTGAATGCGCTGGTATTACCAATAATTTTTAACCGAATACCATTTTTATGCAGTGTTTTTACTTCTTGTTGTAAAGTGACAAGGAATAATTCCATTAAAGCATTGACTTCTTTTTTTGGACGCCCCCAGTTTTCACTGGAAAAAGCAAACAGAGAGAGTGTTTTAATATTATAGTCACGACAACACTCAATAACAGTACGTACTGCTTTTATTCCGGCACGATGTCCACCGGTTAGTTGTTTTAGTTTATTACGCTTTGCCCAGCGATTATTACCATCCATAATCACTGCAACATGTTGAGGTAAACGTTCCGCAAGAATAGGTTGTGATGTGTCATTTGTTGAATCTTCTTTCGGCAATATTTGTTTAGATACAAGCTGCCTTAATTCACGCATAATAATGCCATCTCAAAGTATATGATTGATTTGTATTGGTTGTATAAATGGATAACAAAAACGGTTTAAATTTCCACTAATTCTTGCTCTTTTGTCGCCAGTAGCCTATCTG
>JAPORK010000282.1 GCA_026710285.1 Endozoicomonadaceae bacterium
AATTACATAACCATAAACTAATGATATATTGTGAAAAAGTGGTAGCAATATTTGAGTATAAAAAAGCAACCTGTTGTTTATATGCTTGCTAACGATAGAAACGGGACACTCTATATTGGGGTTACCAGTTATTTAGTGCAGCGCATCTGGCAGCATAAAAATAATCAGATCGAAGGTTTTACCTCAAAATACCAGATACACAGATTGGTCTGGTTTGAAATCCATGAGAGCATGTCATCTGCTATTTTGCGTGAAAAGCAAATGAAAAAATGGGATCGTCAATGGAAAATAAACCTGATAGAAAAGCATAACCCAAATTGGCATGATCTATGGGAAAGTATCATAAAATAAAATGTTCTACTATCGCTAAACTTACAATTATGAGAGTTAAGCAAATAAACTGATGGATAAAGACCTGACACAATCGCCTCATGACAGGCAAAACATTTTGAATAACAAGTATGCCCTGCAACAGGCAGAGAAGCATCTGGCACTTGGCGGGGTGATATTTCAGGGAGAAACGGTATTTACAAAGCAGCAAGTAATGGCGTTGTTCGAGATTAGCGAGCGTACAATAGAACGTTATCTTGTCAGTCATGAGGAAGAGCTGAAAAAAAATGGTTATCGGCTGTTAAGAGGAATAAAACTTACAGAATTCAAGGACTTATTCGATGGTACCGACATTCATGACGGTACCAAAACCAGTGTGCTGGGCATATTTACATTTCGGACAGTACTGAACCTTGGAATGCTATTAACAGAAAGTGAGCAAGCCAAAGTACTACGCGGTCGATTGCTGGACATTGTAATTGATGTGATATCCAGCCGCACCGGTGGACATACCCGCTATATCAACCAGCGGGATGAAAACTACCTGTTCTCAGCTTTTCAGGAAGAGAACTATCGCAGAGAATTCACTGATGCGTTGGATAACTATGTGGAGGGTGATCGCTGGAAGTATGCAAAGTTCACCAATTTAATTTACCAAAGCATCTTTCATGAAAATACTGCTGAATATAAAAAAATACTAAGACTTGCAGCCAACGTAAAAATACGGAACACCATGTATTCAGAAGTTCTGACACTCATTGCCGGTTTTGAATCAGGTGTTGCCGATGAACTAAAGCAAGCCAGTAAAAAAAGAGGACGAAAGCTCAGTCAGAAAGAAGCTGAAGATTTATTTGCTACTTTTGCACAACTCCCACTGTTTAAACCGTTAATGTTTGATGCAAAAACAAAAATGGCCAGTCGTGATTTGTGTTTTCGGGATGCATTGCATGAAAGACTTAAAGCCTATATTAAATCAGTTCCAAAAGCTGACTTTGAACGCTTTTTAGGTGAAAAAAGTAAATCACTGGAAGAGCAGTTAAGCGATCCTGATATACTAGCCGTTTTCAAACGGTTAAAGGATCGTTGATATGAAAAGTAATACTGCGACCTTTTTATACTTTGATGTTGACTATGCCATTAGTCGGCATGACTGGATTATTGAAAACTCAGGAGGTCGTCCTGGAATCATAGATACCGGTTTACTTGCCAGTCCACTGGAACACATACGAAATGACACTTATTATCCTGAATTAGAAGATAAACTGACTCACCTGGTTTTTTCTGTTAACAAAGCACACGCCTTTGTCGATGGAAATAAACGTTCATCCATTGCATTAGGCGCTTACTTTCTTGAACTCAACGGATTCGGTTCAATTGTAAAAACCTTTGTCAAAGAAATGGAAAATGTTGCTGTCTGGATTGCAGATAATATTATCGATAAACCACTTTTACGTAAAATTATCTCTGCGATCTTATATGATGATGAATATTCAGAAAGGCTCAAGCTTACCATCTGTAAAGCATTGCAAAAGGTAGATTACCCGGAAAAAAATTAACTTCGGTTAACTCTAAATAACCTTCCCCTTATATACCATCTACTACGTAGTTTACGCACCCCAAAAAAAGTTTTTAAACTCTGTCTTTTATGTTAATTTATGTAAGCTTATGCAGCCGATTATCATAAGATGGCGGCAGCGTGGTGACACAGAGAAAAGACAAGGTGATAAGGT